>DAOQTN010000051.1:5398-10422 GCA_035340555.1 Anaerolineaceae bacterium
TTCCGGGAAGTGGCCTGTTATCTTCCACATGGATCTCATGACCCCTGGCATGGTTTCATCCATATTCCGGCGGGAGAATTTCTCATGGGCAGCAATCGGAAATTGGATCCAAACGCTTCAAATGATGAACTGCCCCAGCACCCCGTCACCTTGGATTCGTATTACATTGCCCGCCACCCGGTAACGGTGGCTCAGTTCCGCACATTTGTTGAGCGCAGTCACCATAAACCTAAGAACCCGGACTGTTTAAACGGTTTGTCCAATCACCCGGTGGTGTGGGTCACCTGGCACGATGCACTCGCTTATTGTAACTGGTTGACGGGGCAGTTGGCCCAACTGCCCAACCTGGCGTCTGAGTTGCGCAGAGGCTGGCGGGTCACGCTGCCTTCTGAAGCAGAGTGGGAGCGGGCGGCAAGAGACCAGAAAGGTCAGATCTATCCCTGGGGGGATACATTTGATCTTGATAAAGCCAACACTAAAGAAAGCAATATTATCGGAACCAGCGCCGTGGGCTGTTCCTCAACTGGGGCCAGCCTGGCGGGTCTGCTGGACGCCAGTGGCAACGTTTGGGAATGGACCCGCAGTCTCTGGGGTGAATATCCTTACCCGGCTCCGGGTTCAGAGCGTCGTAAACGCGAGTCATTAAGCCATGGCCGTCGACTGGGCGGGCGTGTTCCCTTGGGTGGTCGGGTTGTGCGCGGGGGGTCGTGGTATGACGACATGGTAGCGGCCCGGTGCGCGTCCCGGCGTGAGTACGATCCTGCTTTAATGCTCAACAATATCGGTTTCCGGATTGCCCTTTGTCCGGAATCCGGCGAAGAAATCCAGGATAACTGACAAAGCGCCTGGAATTTTTCCTCTTAAGCCGCATCACCACCAAGACCCTGACAGGCTGTGCCGGGTGGCTGCGGGTTGAGTTGTTCTGGGTGATCTCCAGGCGGGTTACCCGACGGTCTGACTCTCATTCGTCTCGAAAGGATCTGCGGCAGCGGGCTGGTCTGTGGTCAAGGGGGCCCCGGCCTGGGCGGTGGGCTGCTCTTCGGCGGTGCGTTCCGGGACCGGCATTGCAGCCTCCGCCTCCAGCGCGCGAGGGGCCTTAATGACAAGAACGGACAGTCCCGCTAAAACCAGAGAAATGATTGGTCCCATGCACCAGGTCAACAAAACAAGCACGATCCCCATTCCTTTATCGGGATTGAATAAGAACCCAAGGCTGAAAGAAGTAATGATCCCAACCCCGATTATCAGCACGATGACCAGTCCGCGAAAAGTGTTCAAAGAAACCGGGTAGACCCCATCTGCCGGGGGATTCAAACCCAGAAACCGAAAGCCTGCCTTGGGCGCTGTAATTGCCAGCATGGCCAGGCCAGCCAGGATGCTTGCAACCGGGAATGGCAGCATAATAATCCCGTTGTGGTTGGGATCTTTCAGGATTTCAGATGGGATGACCAGGGTTGTGACGATCAGACCCACAACGGCCGATATCAAAAACACAGCGGTTCCGGTCAGGAGGGCAATCAATAAAACCGGCATTCTCCAGGCCTTTTTGGGCGTCGGGGTGGTCTGCAATGACCGCCTCACTGCGGGAGCATTTCCACTTGAAGCCGGGGTAATTGGCGCTGCTCCAGTGAGGCCGGTTTGGGCCATGAAAGCTTCATCTCTTTGGAACGAATTGGTCTCTACAAACACCGCCGCGGCCCCCATCGGCAGGGGTGTTTCACCGGTTTCAGGCGACGGTGGTGTGGTTGGCCGCTGGATGCCTGCAAAAAATGCCGCAAGCGCCATTCCAATGGCAGTAAACCAGCCCGGTCCGGAGGTGCCGCCAGCAGCTGCTTTGGTGCCATCCTGAGCCGCACGGGCAGCTTGCTTCGCGGCTCGCTGGGCTGCCCGCTGTTGCGCTTGGCTGTCTGCGGCCTCCCGTGCCGCCGCCCGTTGCTGAGCTTGTGCCAATTTGGCGGCTTCCCGGGCCGCCTGTTTGTTGAGGTCTTTAATCTGGTGGATTAGTTTATCTTCCTGTTGCCGCAGGATCTTAAGATGACTCTGCGCCACGGGATTGTCCACCATGGGAGCCAACCGGTGGATATCTTGCTGCACGACCGCCAGAGATGTCTGCAGCGCAGCCATGTCGGTGGGGTTGATCGGCGCTTCGCTCCCGGAAGACAGCATTCCCCGGATCCGGGCGTCTTCCAGTTTGGTCCACTGGTGATAATATTCGGTCCGTCTGCTTTCCAGGCTTTGCTGAACCAGGGTCCGTTCTACTACAACAGGCAGTCTGCTGAGTGCTGCCAGGTCTTCGTCAATGATCTTGAGCACTTGACTCAGTTCAGCCAGATTGGTGGTTGGCCAACTGGTCTGTTTGTAGAATTTCAATTGACTCGTAAGGGCTTTTATCCGTAAATCTGTTATTTGCTGGTTGAGCCGGGCCATTTCCTGCTGCAGCCACTGCTGGACGGATTTGATTTGTGAACTGCTTTGCCCGGTAGCGGCAGATACCTGCATCATTGCCTGAAGCAAGCTAACCAGATCCATTAAACCTGGTATCAATGTCTGTGTTGTTTGCTCACTGAGTTGTAAAATTCTGGTTTTAACATCCCGAACCCGATCCAAGGCAGCGTATTCCAGGACGCGCAGTTGTTGCAGCCTCCGTTCCGTCCCACTAATGGCCGGAGTCCCACGGATCTCTGCCTGGATATTGCTCAGCTTAAGCTCGGCGGTGGATAATTCGTACTGCAGCTGCATCCGGCGCAGTTCAATTTGGGTATCCTGGTTGCCCTGCCGGATGACTTCCTGTGTGCCGCGCCCCGAGTCTGCAATGGCCCGGGTAATTTTCTCGGCCACTTTCAGCGCGATATAGCCTTCGCCGCGTTGGATCGCCAGGAAGGACCCGCAGGCTGCACAGTTGATGTGATCCAGATCGTCCGGTACGGCAATGGGAGCCCCGCAGGCTGTGCAGTTGAGTTTTTTTACTTCCATGATGATTGTGCCTCTCTGTTGAGCGTTGATGATCATATGTCCACCTTGTTGTTGGGTAATTGTACAACAAAGTCATCACAAAGCGTTATTTTTTAATCCACCCGACCGCCCTCAATTTAATGAGTCAAATCTTACCCCCTCAGGTCGGGCTAACCGGGAACGGATCACCGTGGCCGCCCCCAATTTGATGAACAAAAGCTCAATAGCCCCATTCCTCGTGCGCCAGGGGGGACTGGTTGAGTTCGGCGCGCAGCATTTGCCAATGTGGCAGGTATTTATCCATCAGGGTGCGGAAGTTGTCGTTATGGTGGCGTTCGAGGAGGTGGGCCATTTCGTGGACGATGACGTACTCCAGGCACTGGGGCGATTTTTTAGCCAGTTCCAGGTTGAGCCAGATGCGCCGGGCCGGGATGTTGCAGGTGCCCCAGCGGGTGCGCATCCGCCTGATGCCCCAGGCGGCCACGCTGACACCCATGATGGGCTCCCATTTGGCGATCAGAGGCGGGATGACTTCCTGCAACAAGTGGCGATACCAGGCCAGCAGCAGGGCTTCCCGCTTCAACCGGTCCGTGCCGGGCCGGATGCGCATTTCGAGGATGCTGTTGTTGCGCAGTCTGAGCTGCGGAGGCCCGGGCTGTTCGATGACCTGCAGCCGGTAGTGCCGCCCCCAGACGTAGTGGCTTTCGCCGTTGACCAGTCCGCGTTGGGATTGGCGGGCCTGCTGCTCAAAGCGGGCTTGCTGTTTCCGAATCCAGCCCAACCGCGAAATGATTGTCAGGCGTACCGCTTCATCGGCAACCCATACGGGCACAGCAATCCGCACCCGCCCATCGGGAGGGTATACTGCCAGATGCAGGTTTTTGATGTTCTTGCGAACCACCTCCACCGTCAGGCCCTGGATTTCTAGCGTGGTGTGCTCAGTACTCATGCTGGTTCAGGACGATTTCGAAGATTTTATCGGTCAGGGCCTCATTGCCGCCCAGGGCGCCCTTGATGGCACGGCGCACCAGCCGCTTTTTAAACATATTATTGCGCCAGTCTTCCAGTTTAACGGCCAGGATGGCCTCATCCACCTGGACCGCCAGGGTCTCATCCTGTCCCAAATTGTCATAGAGTGCCCGCCGGGCGTCGGTGCAAATGGCTGCCGGATAGTGCTGGTTGGTGGCGGGATCGTTGATCTGCCGGGCGAGGTCAATAATGGAATCCAGGTAGGCTTTATAGCGGAGCGCCTGCTCCCGGCGTTGTTTGATCAGGGCATCCAGCAGATCGGACATTTTCTGATAATATTCCGGGTTGATGGCCATTTTATCGATGAGCAACCGCCGGACGTTGTTTTCGATGGCTTCGGCCAGGGCGGTCGGATTGCCGCGCATGCCTGCGGGCAGGGCATCCAGCCCGGCCGCCCCCCGGTTCACCAACAGTTCCACCAGGCTCAAATCATCAAAAGCCGAGAGTTTCTGACTGTCCTGGGCCTGGATGTACCAATCCATCAACTGGCGCATGGCCGGTTCGTAAAGCTTCAGATCAATGTTTTCACCGCTGGCCAGCCGGATTTCAGCCCGGATGTTGACTTGGGTATCCACCTCGGCCAGGATGGATTTCGCCTCACCATCCGTGTAACCGGCCGCGGTCATATCATTGGCCAGGTTGGCATAAGCCCGGATCAGGGCCGCCGTGAGTTTGTAGAACTCCATGCGGCGGGGTTCGTTGGCTTTCAATTCTTCAGCATTGCCCGAATTTCTGGCACAGAAGTAATGGATATAGGCCAGGGTGTCCTGGGGAAGCGGCACCGGTTCACACAGCGCCCGGAGTGACTCGCGAACCTCCTCCAACCGCTCCCGGGCTTTGGTCAGACGGTCTTGCAGCAGACCCTGTACATCGGCCGCATCATAGCCATCAAAGGCGCCGCCGGTGTAATCGTGAATCGCGGCGGTCAGCGATTCGAACAAGTCGCGGTAGTCGATGATGTAGCCGTATTCCTTGTCTTCCGTATCCAACCGGTTGACGCGGCAGATGGCCTGGAACAGGCCGTGGTCGCGCATGGGCTTATC
>DAOQTN010000052.1:0-10392 GCA_035340555.1 Anaerolineaceae bacterium
GCCACCAGGATACCATCCTGATATCGCCGTTGGTTGATCTCAGCACCCTGGAAACAGTTGATTTACAGTTCAACACCGATTACGACTACCGCAGCGGCGATTTCGCCAGTGCGGATGTCAGCAATAACGGCGGGGCAACCTGGCACAATGTCTGGTACCGCAGCAGCGATGCCCGCGGCCCGCTCACCGTGACCATTGACATCAGCAGCCTGGCTGCCGGACAGAATGATGTGCAGGTACGTTTCCACTATGGCAACGGCTCGTTCGACTTCTTCTGGGCCGTGGACAATGTCATGATCGGTCAGGCGCCCGAATGCGTTGCCGTTGACGGCGGCCTGATTGCCGGTCAGACCCGGGATGCCAATACGGATGAGTTGTTGGACGACACCATCGTCAGTTCCGCGGCTGATCAGGCGGTCTCATTTGCCACCCCGGATGACCCCAATCTTGGCGATGGGTATTACATCCTGTTTGTTCCCGCCAATGATCCCACCGTGTCTGCCACCCATGTGGGTGGGTACGGCATCCTGACCCAGGAGGTGACCATCAGCCCGGATGAGGGGACCGCCCAGGATCTGGCGCTCCCGGCTGGACTGGTGACGGCCGATCCGATCGTCATCGCCCGAACTTTGGGTCAGGGGATGGTCAGCCAGCCGACGGTCACCTTGAACAACAGCGGGTCTGCCGCAGCGCCCTTTACCGTGGTGGAGATGAGCGGCCTGCCGCTGCCGGCCCCCCAACCCACTGGACCCTTCGCGGCCGCTGGCCGCCATGTGGGTCCCAAACGTCTCAGTGAACCCACCGGAGCCTATGTCCCCCTGCACGATTATCCGGATGCGCCGGATTGGCCGGACGCGGGGGCCCTGCTGGGCAGTCTGGACACCGGACTGCAGGGCACCTGGGCGTTGGGGCTGCTGCCTGATGGCAGTTTCTGGGTGGGCTCGATCCTGCCCACCGGTGGCGATGGCCAGAATCACCACTTTATCAACGGCACCGCCACCGATGAAGTGATGGATACCAACTTTGCCGATCCCTGGGCGGCCGACCTGGCCTACAATGCCCGGACAGGCATGCTCTGGCAGGTTGGCTTGACGGATGGCGATTGCATCTATGAACTGGATCCGGCGACGGGTCTGGCCACCGGCAATAAACTGTGCCCCGGTTTCGGGGTCTCACAGCGGGCCTTGGCCTATGACCCCCTGAGTGACACCTTCTACTCCGGTTCCTGGAATGACGCCATCTTGTACCACTTTGACACTCGCGGCCGGATGCTGGATTCCATCAATCTGGATCTGGAAATAGCCGGGCTGGCCTTCAATCCCGACAGTGGGCATCTGTTTGTGCTGCAAAGCGCTCCCGCTAGTGCCCCGGATGTCTATGTCCTGGACCCGGCTCAGGATTATGCCCTGCTGGGTCGTTATGATATCCCCGCCCTGGGTGATTATGCCGCCGGCGGGGTTGAGCTGGGCTGCAATGGGTCGCTGTGGATTGTCGATCAAACCAGCAACCAGGTTCTGGAAACCGCCACCGGCGAGACTCAGGCCTGCACCTGGGCGGATGTCTCCTGGCTGTCCACCACACCGGTTGAAGGCACCCTTGCAGCCGGATCCGACAGCCCCGTCCAGGTCATGCTCAATGCAGGGAGCCTGCCTGCCGGGACCTACGAGGCCCACCTGATCATCAACACGGAAACACCCTACGCCGTTGAACCGGTCCAGATCACACTGACCATCGTGGATGGTGTCCAGCGGATCTTCATGCCGGTGACCGTACGGTAAGCGGTTCGCCACAGTTTACACCACAGTGTAATTGTAAAAGGAGCGCAGGAATGACCTGCGCTCCTTCATTACCAGGCGTAATCATTCATGGCCGGGATCAGCGGGATTCACCCATATTCACCAAAATCAGTATTCACCAAGGTCAGTGACCGCCAGGGTCAGTGGCCGCCAGGTCTAACCGCCGCCAGGTCCAACTGCCGCCAGGATCAACAGCAAACCGGATCAACCAGGCCATCAATCCACTGGCTTACGGTCTGGGAACAAAAGCCAGAATGGTGTGGGGGTATTTGTCAGTGGCCAGCAGGAAACCGCGTGTCTCAAGCAGGACCAGGCCTTCCCAATTCCGGGCTTCTTCATCCGGCAAAAGCTGCAGGGTAACCGGGGCCACTTCGGTCAGGTGAATCCCATCTGATGAAAACTGAAATTCTACCAGGCGCTCCACCACCGGCGAGGTGGCATGGGTGGGACCCAGACCGAAGCGCGCAACCAGGGGATCGGGGGCCGGTTTCAGCTTTGTGTCTCCGGGGAAAAAATAATTGATTGCCCAAAAGCGGCCCAGTTCATCCGGTGCGGTGGTATCAGTGATGCGATATTCAATATTGGGGAAGTTGACCTCCGGCTGGGGCCGCAGGGTGACCAGGTCGAAACGGTGTGCCACCGGGTGGGGGTTTACGTTAATCCCATTGGCTTCATGAAAGGTCAGCACGCCGTCCTGCCAAACCAGCACTGCCTCATCGGTCATATTCTCCAAACCCGCCTGGGCGGGAATTTCGGCCCGATAGGCACTTTCCAGCGTGATCCGGCTCAAATCCTCCGCCAACCAGCCTGTCACTAGATAGGCCACCGGTTGGTTGCCAGGACGCGCCTCAATGGTCAGATAAACCTGGTTTCCATCCACGGCAATGGATTCGTAGCCTTCAAAATTGTCGATTTGGTCGGGGATGCCGGCCGCGTCAAATGGAATCGGCTGCGGTTCGAGCGGCGTGGTCACCGCACCATCCAGATAAGCCAGCAGGTCAGTCTTGGGCAGGGCAAAAATGGCATCATCGAACCGGCCGGGATATTGGGGCAGCAGCAGCAGATAGTCACCACTTTCTGTGGCAGCCCAGGCCAGGCCGGAAAGTTCGGCATTGTCCTTCGCCAGCGGCCCGCTGAGGGGGATGACCGTGACGGCCTGTTCGTTGGCCACGGATGCGGTTGGGCTCGCATCCGTCGTCCCGGCAGGCGTTGCGGCTGCTGGTATTATCGGGGTGGGCGTTATCGCGGCAGACGTGGTTGGCGCGGGGGATATGGCGGCTGTGGTGCAGCCGGAAAAAGCCAGCAGGAGGACCAAAGCCAGCAAAAGCGTGACCTGGCGCCGGATAAATTGATCAGGGCTGTGAGGCAAGTAGTTCATGAGTATTTTCCTTTGTGTACATTATAATTGGCAACAATACCGATGCAAACACCTCCACCCGCTTCCCGCCGCACCCTGCCCCAACTGCTGGGGTGGAACCGCACCAGTTATGCCCTGATGAGCGCCTTTGTGGCCATTGTCTTGTTGATCATGTATGTCTGGTGGCCGCTGGTGATGGATTACTTTTCCCAGTTGGACCCCAACTACCCCATCTGGGTGCAGCTGGATTGGTTGCTGATTGGCATTTTTCTGGTGATGAGCCTGTTGATCATGGCCAAAGCCGATCTGCGCGCGGATGCCCTGATGGTCTTTGTGGGCCTGTGTGGCGGCCTGGCCATTGAGGGTTGGGGGACACAGACCCATATCTGGACCTACTTCACGCTTGAACGGCCCCCATTGTGGATCATCCCCGCCTGGCCGATTGCCTCGCTGTCCATTGACCGCCTGCTGCGGTTGCTTCAGCAGGTGACCTCGCACTGGCCGGACCAGGTTTTCCGGCTGATCTACTGGCCGGCCTTGGGCGGATTTTATGTCCTGATGTGGGTGTTTGTCTGGCCAACGCTGGACAAGTCCCTGACCATCCTAGCACTGCTGGCGGTGGGGTTGATTCTGATTTCCCCGACCAACTACCGTCTGGCGGTATTGACATTTGCAGCCGGAGCAGGGTTGGGTTATTTTTTGGAGCTGTGGGGCACGACCCGCTACTGTTGGACATATTACACCCTGCAAACGCCCCCCCTGTTTGCTGTTTTGGCCCATGGCGTGGCGGCTGTGGCCTTCTGGCGGGTCAGCCGGTTGCTGATCTTGATTTGGGGCCGAATCAGGCTGCGCTCCAGGGCGGTTCAGGAAAACCCGGCGGCATAAACCCGCCTGATCAGCAGGACGGACCCCAGCCCGGCCTTGCCCCGACCAAGCCTCAATGGGCTGTCTTTAAGCTTTTATTTCGCGGCGGTCGTTTTAAGGACGGTCTCCTGAATAACGGTCAGCATCTGGGCATGAATGGCCGGATTGGCCACAATCAGGGAATGGGGCGGGACCATAAAATCCGGGCCCCCCTGCAGATCGGTCAGATGGGCGCCGGCTTCAGCCGCAATGAGTGAACCGGCTGCAATGTCCCAACTTTGGAGTTGCAGTTCCCAATAGCCGTCAAAGCGCCCCATGGCTACATAACACAGGTCCAGCGCGGCCGATCCCAGACGGCGCACCGCCCGGCTGCGCAGCGAAAAACGATTGAAGTAATCGAGGTTGTTGTTATTTGAAGTCAGAATACTGTAGGGAAAGCCCGTGACCAGCAGACTGTGCTGCAGCTCGGTTTCCCCGGTCACATGGATCGGCTGATCGTTGAGCCAGGCTCCCCGGCCGCATTCTGCTGAGAAGCACTCATCCCGGCTGGGATCGTACACCACCCCCAACTGCTGCTGGCCATCAGCGACAAATCCTATGGAAACCGCATAGATTGGCAGGCCATGGGCATAATTGGTTGTGCCATCCAGGGGGTCAATATACCAGCAGCATCCTTCTGACCCGGCCAGCGAACCAGATTCTTCAGTGATGATTTTATGGTTGGGGTGCCGGCTGCGGATCAGATCGATCAACAGGGCCTCGGAGGCCTGGTCCATCTCGGTCACCAGATTGACCGGCCCCTTATATTCGATGGTGTGTTTCTTGCCCAGACCCGATTGAAGCAGTGCCCCGGCCTGACGGGCCCAATCGATCACTTCAGAAAGCACAGGTGTATTTGAACTGGTCATGAATAATTTATGGGCAGGGTTGCCGCATTCAGGCGGCGAAGGTGGCCTGCCGTCTCCTTTCTCGGATTTCAGATTATTGTTTGACAGCAAGAGCCAGGATGCATCTGATCCGTTCGGTTGCCACGTAATGGGGACAATCATTCTTGGTAGGGGGAAAAATATCGCCCTCAAAGTCGGCGCCTGAGAAGGAGAATCGTGCAAGCAGGCTTTGTCGCATTTTTAAAACCTCCCGCAGGCTTTGTCTGCGGGAGGTTGGTTGGCCGATCAGGTCAGATTTACTGCTGTCCCAAGATGCGGTAGAGTTGATCCAGTTCTGTCTGGATGTCATCGCGATCGTGGATTGCCTGGGCCAGGAGAGCCTCAAAAGCCGGTTTCTGTTCCGGTGGCAGGTTCTGCAACAGGCGTTCCGTCCGGGCAATCTGGGTACTCTTGTAGCGCAGCTTGTTTTCCAAACGCTCCCGGTACCCTTGATAGAATTTTGCATCTTCCATCGGGCGCGGCACAGTCGCAATGCCCTGGGTCAGGATTTCAGCCACGGTCAGCAGAAAGTCCTCTGCATCTATCGGTTTCTCAATGAAACGCACCGCACCCAGACTAAGCGCAAAGGCCTTGTCCTCGGGTGTAATGTAGGTGGCGGAGATAAAGATGATGGGGATTTTTGCTGTCAGCGGGTTTTTGCGGATGTTGTGGGCCAGCGAATAACCATCCATGCGCGGCATGAGGATATCTGTGATAATCAATGCCGGCCGTTCTTTGGCGGCTTTTTCCAGGGCATCCTGCCCGTTGACTGCGGTGACAACCGGATAGCCCTTAAAGCGCAGGGTGACTTCCAACAGCTCCAGGACATTGGGATTGTCTTCAACAATTAAGATGGGACCATAAGGAACACTCATGAGTGTATTGTAACGAGATTTAGGGGAAAAGGCAAGCAGATGAGGTTATGACCCCCAAACCGACATGTGCTCAGGTGATGATGATATTTTGGGTTAGAATTTAAGGAATCTTTTTTCATCAGAGGGTGCTTCATGTTGAAATCGTATGCATTGATTTTGATCGGACTGGTATTGCTGGGCGCTCTGGCCGGCTGTCACCAGCAGGCCGGCAGTCTGTCGAATTCAACACCAGAAATCCCCCCCCAAGCGACCGCCGCTCTGACGGAAAATCGGGTTCCATGGGATACGCCAAACCCGCCCCCCTCAACAACAGCCACTTTTATGCCTGCCACTGCACCGACCGCAACTGGGGCACCTGCAGCCATGTGCCCCAATATTCCCATCAATTTATCCGCTCCTGCTTTTATCACCCCAAAAGATGGTGCGAATCCTTTATTTTTCATATCAGAACAAGAGATTTTGGCGTATTTAAATACCCATGGGCTGGCAACATTTTTGGCCCAGAATAAGAACCTGGATGACGCGCGTTGGATCAACGGGATCCAAGCATACACGGATCTTACCAATGACACGGTGCCGGAGCTGGTTTTTGGCCGCGGCAACTTCTTTATAATCGGCTGCCTGAATAATCAATTTGTTGTTTTATATCAGGACGCGCCCAACGCCTACCAGAGGGCGGCTGAAGTCATTCAGGTGGTTGATGCCAATGGCAATGGGATTCCTGAAATCACACTCCGAACCGGGCAAAAGACCCAGGGTGGACATTCTTTTCGAATCATCGAATGGACCGGGAGTCAATTTGACAGCTTACTCTTGCGGCCTGAATCCGCTCCTGGTCAGAGCGATGAAATCTCCGTCAACGCCACTGGAGAGATTGGGGTTCAGGATATCGATCACGATGGCAGGCTTGAATATGTGGTCAGTATCGGCATTCCCACCGGAGAGACCTACCAATTATTCATTCCCTGGAGAGATGAGCATAATTATTACAATTGGAATGGGTCTCGTTTTGTCTTGTCAGAAACAGTTTTCTCGCCACCCCAATACCGAATTCAGGCGGTTCACGATGCAGATCGAGCCAGTATGCGTGGCGATTTTAACCTGGCGTTAAGTTTATACCAGCAAGCCATCAACGATCCTGAATTGGAATGGTGGGTGCCGGAAAAACGAGCTGGCCTCATCCAGGCATTTTTCAACTCACAATCCGATATGTCCACCTTCCCAACACCCACAGCCCTGCAGCCGGATCCAGCGGAGTACGATCACCTGGCCGCGTATGCTTATTACCGAATAATGTTGGTATATATAGCTCAAGGCCGGCTGTCCGACGCCCAAGCGACTTATACCCAACTGCGGCAAAAATTCCCGTCCGATACAGCCGGATCCATCTATGGGCTACTGGCGGAACGATTTTGGAATGCTTACTCGACGACACCAGACATGGCCGCCGCCTGCACCCTCACCCTCGAATTTGTCGCCCATAACAAGGATGCGGTTTTCGATTACATTAATGGCAGAGACTACTACAGTCCCCGCCGGATTGACTATTTTAATGGAACTGACTATATCTGTCCTTTTAATCAGTAGAGCGGTACAGCAAACTGGTGTTGGCAAAAACAAAGCGGCAAGGACCGGGTATAATTTTATAAACATGAACACAACTTCTGCTTCCGATTTTTCACCTGCTTCTGATTTTTCACCCCGCAGGACCCTTGAACGGACCTTGCGCGGCTGGCCCATCATCGTTGCGCTGATGCTGGTCGGCGTCCTTTTGGGCTGGGTTTTCAGCCTGCTGCACGCCCCCATTTATGAAGCCCAGGCCGAGATCCTGACCGGGATCAATTCAGCGCAGGTCGGCAGCGTGGATGACGAGGAACTTGATCTGATCATCAATACTGCCGGGGATGTCATGGATTCCACCCGGGTTCGCCAGGCCGTCCTGGACACAGCCGCGGCCCGGGGGTATCCGTTGGACATGACGATATTCTCCAGCCGAATGATTATGGAACGCAAGGCCCAGTCCTGGGTCTTTCGGTCTCAGGACACCGATCCACAACGGGCGGCTGACCTGGCCAATTTGTGGGCGGGGGAAGCGCTGACTGCGTTGAATGCGGCTGCTGTACACGCCCAACTGGCCGAGGCAGCGCAGCGGGCCCTAGATTCGCTGGTCAGCTGCTGGCAAAGCAGCGTGCCCCAGCCCCAAGGATCCCCGCCCTGTGCGCCGCTGACCGTCCTGGATTTGCAAAATCAGATTGCGGTGCTGAGCGATACTGTGCAGGATGAACGGGAATTATCTCAGGGATTGTTCCCGGGAATCAATTACGCCCTTAACCAAGAAGCCAGCCTCCCGATTCGCCCCCTGCACTTTGCCCGCACCAATCTGATGCTGGCCGGAGCCGGACTGGGCTTGTTGGTTGCCTTGGGGCTGCTGTTGGGGCCCAGGAGAGCGCGCCATGCCTGAAAAACTGCGCCGGCGACTGCTGGATATTGGCTGGGCGTCCCTGGCATTACTGCTGCCTGTGACCAGCCTGCCACTGGCTGCCCGGTTGATGGGCGGGACCATGGTGGCGCCGCCGGCCACCCTGGTGCTGGCAGTGTTGATGCTGACCTGGTTGCTGCCGCGCTGGATCAAAGGTGGCACCCTGCCCCGACAGAGTCTACCCCTGCTCTGGTTTGCCCTGGCAGCACTGCTCTCATGGGCTGTCTCTTACTTCATTTACCTGCCACCGTTCAGGAATATCAACCGTCTGACCAATGAGATTTCAGCTGTCCTTTCCCTGGCCATTGGGTTGTGCTTTTACCTGGCGGCAGCCAGCTTGCCGGTCGAAGATGGCCGACTGCAAAAGCTGCTGCGCTGGATCAACTGGGGGGGATTAATTCTCATTCTCTGGTCATTGGCCCAGGCAGCCGCTTTTTTTGTGGACGCGGAAGCCTACCCTGGCTGGATGCAGCAAATCCAGGAATGGGTCTCCGCCAGCGGCATCCTCTACAAGAAACGGGTCACCGGATTGGCCTACGAACCCTCCTGGCTGGCCAACCAGCTGAACATGCTGTATCTGCCGCTCTGGTTGGCGGCCAGCCTGCGGCGCACCTCGGCCCATTCATTTCGGATTCTGCGCCTGAGCCTGGAGACCTGGCTGCTGGCGGGCGGGGTCCTCGTATTGGGATTGTCCTTCTCCCGAATCGGGTTGGCGAGTTTTCTGCTGGTTGTAGCCTGGCTGCTGCTGCGGGCCAACTTGTGGTTGGTCCGCCAGCTGCAGGATCGCATTACCCGCCTCTGGCCGCAAGCCGCCGGACGACTGGCAGTGCGTCGGACCCTCCAGGGAGCCTTGATTCTCAGCTTGCTATTCCTCTACCTGGGGTTGGGCGGGGCCGCAGCTTTCGGCATGAGCCGCCTGGACCCGCGCATGGCCGACCTCTTCTCCCTGCTGGCGGAAAAACCCAACTTTAACGAACTGGCTCACGGGCTGATTTTTGGGGAGCGCGCCATCTTCTGGCAGGTTGGATTGGATGTCTTTGGCAGTTACCCCATCCTGGGTGTTGGACTGGATCATGCCGGCTATTTCATCCCTGAACGGCTGCCCCCCTTTGGCTGGACCATGGCCGAGCCGCACAAACTCTATTACCAAACCGCACTGCCCAACCTGATGAGCTTGTGGATCCGGCTGCTGGCCGAAACCGGCATCATCGGCACGGGATTGTTTGTCAGCTGGTTGGTGATGATGGGGGTCTCCGCGGTCTTCCTTGAGCACAGCCCGGACCGCCGGCTGCAAATGATGGGTTTGGCTGGACAATTTGCATTAATTGCCCTGCTCGGTGAGGGCTTGAGCATCGACTCATTCGCCCTGCCCTATCTCTGGCTGACCTTCGGACTGGTCACCGCAGCCTCCCGTCAAGTTCCGACCGGGTGATTTAACGACAGTTGCGGTTGTCGTCGCACACCGGCTCCGACACCGGACAGCTCAGCGCGGCGCCAGGTGAGCGCAGGATAAGCCGGGGGGGATCTGACATCAGAACCAGCGCGACGGCATCCACCCGCTGACTGGCAGGGTTTTGGCAGCCCAATACAATCCATCTGGCAGCATCGGGCAGGGCACCGGGAGAGGTATTGAGCGGAAGTTCAATCACCTGCGGCTGCTGACCGGTCAGCAAGGTAAAAATGAGCCGGGGATAGGGGCGCTCGGAAAACTGCGGGGTTGCCTGTGAGGCAGGTTCACCCTGGTTATGGTTGTAAAAGCGGGGATAAAAACCCCGCCCGGCGAGCAAAACTCCTTCAGGCGAGGCCGCGAATGCGCTGAGTTGCTGGTCGGTGACATCCATTTTTGTCAGCACACCCGCCGCAGCCACTTCCTCAAGCAGGGCCGTTTCAGCCAGGGTGGACACTTGGGCCGGAAAAGCCCGGTGTACGAAAGGCAGCGCCAGCGCCGGGATGAGAAATGCCAGGAGCACCCAGACCGCCCGATGCCAAGGAAAACGGGCCGCCGCCGGGGCTTGCGGCAGGACTTCCCTGTCTGCGACAGCAGCAACCGGACGGCCCAGCAGTTGGCTCAGCCAGCTCAGCATCAGGCCCAGGC
>DAOQTN010000053.1:0-5831 GCA_035340555.1 Anaerolineaceae bacterium
CTTGTTCTCTTGTCTCTGTCTGCCTGTACTGAGCAGAAAAGTCCGGCGGTGCAGGCCGTGGAAGCCTATCAGATGGCCTTTGCCAACAAGGATGCCGATGAACTGGCGCAGCTTTCCTGTGCCGCCTGGGAGGCCCAGGCCCTCTTGGAAATGGACTCTTTTCAGGCTGTCGGGACGCAGTTGGAGGCAGTGGCCTGCACCGAGGCCGGCACCACAGGCGACGCCGTACTGGTGACCTGTGAAGGCAGTATCAACCTGACCTACGGTGATGAGAAACGCAGCTTTGATCTGGCCGGCCGGACCTATACCGTGGTTGAGGAAGGGTCAAACTGGCTGGTTTGTGGGGCTCAGCCATGAAAAGAGTGCTGCGGGCCTTGTTTAATCGGGAAACTCTCTGGGCCTTGTTGCTCTGCTTGATCGTCATCGCGGTGTTGATCTTCAGCACCGATAGTTCCCCACTCTGGATTTACCAGGGATTCTAATGACCCTGATCAATATCCTGATTTTTGCCACCCTCATCCTGGCCTATCGCATCATTTTGCGTCAGCGCGGGAGAGGCTGGTTTTTATTGGGCCTCAGTGTCCTGGCGGTTTTCTGGCTGCAGCCGCCGTTGCCGATCCGCGGCCTGGATTTCTGGCTGCCCCTGACCACTTTGGGGCTGTCGGTCTTGGGTTGGACGATAACGACCCCACCGGAAAACCGGGCTGGGCGGGAAAACTGGATCACGGCTGCCCTGCTGGTGACACTGGTGCTGCTGATTGCCGCCACCCGGTACCTCAGCCTGACGGGCCTCGTGACACCTTCGCGCCCGCCGCAGCTGCTGCTGGTCGCGGCCATCCTGCTGGTGCTGGCGTTGGCGGGAGGACTGTTGGCCCGGTTGACCCGCCCCGCCGCTGCCGGCTTGACGGCCTTTTTGGTCATCCTGATCCTGGTTTTCCTGGCCCTCAAGATCCCGCAACTGGCTGAACAGCTCAGTGCCGGGTTTCGCTCCTGGGCTGGACAGGACGTGGCCCGGGCCAGTGCCATTGATATTCGCTGGTTGGGTTTTTCCTATGTGGTTTTTCGCTTGATGGCCACGCTGCGCGACCGGCAGACCGGCCGGCTGCCGGGGATGAGTCTGCGCGACTACCTGACCTATCTGATTTTCTTCCCGGCCCTCACGGCCGGGCCCATCGACCGGCCGGAGCGATTTCTAAAGGACCTCCAGGGCGATCGCCCCCCGGGGGCGGCAGAGTATCTGACCGGCGGTCGGCGGTTGGTGGTGGGATTGTTTAAGAAATTTGTGGTGGCCGATGCGCTGGCCCTGCTGGCCCTGTCGGGCGCCAACGCCGATCAAATTCAGTCGCCGCTCTGGCTGTGGCTGGCGGTAATCGCCTACGCCGGGCTCATTTATTTTGACTTCTCAGGTTATACCGATATCGCCATTGGCCTGGCCCGCTGGCTGGGCATCGCCCTGCCGGAGAACTTCAATCATCCTTATCTTAAGCCCAATCTGACCCAGTTCTGGAACAACTGGCACATGACGTTGACCCAATGGTTCCGGGCTTATTTCTTCAACCCACTGACCCGGGCGCTGCGGGGCGGGAAGCACCCCCTGGGTGCGGTCGGGGTGATTTTTATCACCCAGGTCAGCACCTTTCTGATGATCGGTCTTTGGCATGGTGGCACCCTTAATTTTATTCTTTGGGGGTTGTGGCATGGTCTGGGATTATTCATCCAGAATCGTTACAGCGATTGGGCCAAGCCGCGTCTGGCCGCCCTGGATGCCCATCCCCGAGTGCGGCGCCTCACAACGGTGGCGGGAACGGTGCTCACCTTCTTCTTTGTAGCTTTGGGTTGGGTCTGGTTTGCCCTGCCAACGACCGGTCAGGCGCTGCAGGTCATCACCCGACTTTTCGGTGGTTAATTGCAGCCGGAGTATAATATCCGGTTTGATGAACATTGAGGAGATTGTATGAACACCAAAAAATCAGTCCGTTGGTCTTTGCTTTGGGGGCTGGTCCTGTTCTCGCTGATGCTGTCTGCCTGCAACAACTGGGGAGCGGCCGGTCAGGCGACCGGCACGGCGGTCAGTTTTGCCGCCACCGAAACCGCCCGGCCCACCAACACACCCACAGCCACCGCAACATCGACCCCGACGGCGACCCCCACCGTCACCCCGACTGCCACCCCGACGCCGACCCCCACGCCGGTCCATTATGGTCCCACCGGTTTTCCGGATAATGTCAATCCTCTGACCGGCTTGGTGGTGAGTGACCCTGAACTACTGAACCGCCGGCCGATGTTTATCAAGGTCGCCAATTTCCCGCGCACCGGTCGGCCGCATGCGGGCTTATCCTATGCGGACCTGGTATTTGAGTACTATATCGGTGAAGGCGCCAACCGCTTTGCTGCAGTTTATTACGGCCAGGATTGTCCCCAAGTCGGTCCGATGCGTTCCGGTCGTCTCGTGGATGCCCAGCTAGCCCCGATGTATCAGGGGGTGCTGGCTTATGTCAGTGCCTGGGACTGGGTCCGCACCAAGCTGGATCAAACCATGCAGTGGCGCGGCATGCTGGAAGGGCCCAACACCTGCCCGGCCATCTGCCGCCTGCCTCCGGGTGATGTGACCAGTGTGTTTGCCGATACGGCCGCCCTTGAAGAAGCCTTTGCCAAGCGCAATGTGCAGATTGAGGATCCTGTGCTTGATGGGATGTACTTTAACGAAGCCGTTCCCACTGGCGGCATCCCGGGTGAAAAGCTGCGGGTGGAATTCTATGTCAAGAATATTGGCGAGTGGGTTTATGATCCCGTCAGCGGCAAGTACCTGCGTTGGATTGAGACTGTGGATACCGTGACTGGTGAAGTCAATGGCATGATCCCCCTGGTGGATCGCCTGACTGATGAACAGCTGGCGTTTTCCAACGTGGTCCTGTTGTTTGCGACCTACACCACGTATTCACCGACCATTCATGACATGACCATTTTGGACAATCGGGATGGCATGCGGGCGGTGTTATTCCGGGACGGCCAGGCCTTTGAAATGGTCTGGAAATCGGTTGGCTTTGACAAGCCGATTCAATTCTTCACCCCCGCGGGGGAGCCCATGCCCTTTAAACCGGGCAATACTTGGTTTGTGATCATGGGACGTAATTCCCCCTACACCGAAACCGGGCCAGGCCAGTGGCAGGTTCAACTTTCGCTGCGCTGATATGGAGGACTTTGGATGAAAAATAAAGGTATTGCTGCAATGATTCTTTTGGGGCTGGTGCTTGCCGCCTGTACCGGTGGCACGTCGCCAGCCGCCACCGCGGTGGAACAATATCTGGGTGCCCTGGTTGGGCAACAGCCGGAAACTCTGACGACCCTGGTGTGTTCGGGTTGGGAGAGCCAGGCCCTGCTGGAGATGGATGCGTTTGGAGCGGTTGCCCCGGAACTGCAGGATCTGGACTGTGAAGAGACCGGAACGGAAGATGGAACAAGCCTGGTGGTCTGTGCGGGTCGGATTGTGACCACCTATAACAACGAAAAATCCGAACTCGAATTAAGCGACTGGACCTACGAAGTCATCCAGCAAGGCGGCAACTGGCTGGTTTGTGGATATCACTAGATGGATACCCGTTTCCTGCGCAATGTTTTGATCAAGGCGGCCGTCATTTTTGTGCTGCTGAATCTGGCCTTCACCCTCTGCTACCCACTGGATGAACTGGGGCGGGTCTCAATATATAACAGTATTGTGCGCGGCCGTGACCGGTTGCCATTTGGTGAAAATCCGCAGGAAACCTATACCTTCAGCCTGTACAACCTGGAAGCCATGCTGCAGTCCCTGGCGCTGGACGGAGACCCCAAAGCTGCCAACGAGTACCGCGTGCTGGTTCTGGGGGATTCATCCATTTGGGGCACCCTGCTGCGTCCTGAGGAGACCTTGGCTGGCCGGATCAATGCAACCGGGTTGACCAGTTGCGATGGGCGGTTTGTCCGGGCGTATAACCTTGGTTACCCCACCCTCTCCCTGACCAAGGATGTCATGATTCTGGCCGCTGCCCGGCGCTACCAACCCGATTTGATCGTCTGGGCGGTCACGCTGCAGTCCTTTCCCAAGAATGTGCAGTTGGAATCACCCCTGGTGCAAAATAATCCGCAGCGGATCTCGGCTTTGGTGGCAGACCACGGTCTGGATCTGCCGGTGGAGACGCTGGTGGAGCCAAATTTCTGGCAGCGCACCCTGATTGGACAGCGCCGCCCCCTGGCGGACTGGCTGCGGTTACAGCTCTATGGCCCCATGTGGAGCGCCACCGGCATCGACCAGTTGTACCCTCCGGATTATGAACCGGCTCAACGGGATCTGGACGAGGATCCCACTTTTAATGACTGGTCGGGTCCGGAACTGGGATTTGAAGAACTTTCATTTGACGTCCTGTCTGCCGGTTTTGAAATAGCCGGTGAAATCCCCGTGCTGCTGGTTAATGAACCCATTCTGATCAGCAGCGGACAAAACAGCGACGTGCGCTACAATTTCTACTATCCGCGCTGGGCCTATGATTCCTATCGGGCCATGTTGGCAGAAACTGCCGGGTTGAACGGCTGGTCCTATCTGGATCTATGGGACTTGGTGGGGGCAGACCAGTTTACCAACAGTGCCATCCATCTGACCCCCCAAGGTGTATCAGTGATGGCGGAAGAAATCTCGGCCGCCCTCAACCGTCTGGCTTGCGGCGAACCGGCCGTGCCCCCTGCACCGACGCCGGTGCCGACCGCAACATCGCTGCCGGTGGCCCCCACCCCAACTCCCCGGGTTGAAACGGTGCCGACCCAGACACCGACCCCCACCCAGCCGGTCTATACTGATTGGCGCGATTATCCCATCCTGCCGACGGTTAGTGACACTGCCCGGGAGATTTACCAGCGCGGCCTCGCCATGGGCAACAACCCGGCCGCATTTTCCAAGGTTGGCGACTGTGAAACCGGCAGCGACTGGTTCCTGCGGACATTTGATGTGCAGCCACCCCTATACCGCTTGGGTGAATACGACCATCTCCAGGAAATGATTCTGTACTTTGACGGCTCGTTTTCCCGGCGCAGCGTGGTTGCCAAAAATGGCTTTAATGCCGCCACGGCCCTCAGCCCCATTTGGGCTGATCCCGCGGTCTGCCTGTCGGGCGAGACGCCGCTGGCATGTGAGTACCGGATCCACAAGCCCGCGATTGCATTGATTGCCTTTGGCACCAATGATACCAAAAACCCGGATCGCTTTGAGGGGGATCTGCGCAAGATCATCGAAATCACCATAGAGGCCGGGATTGTGCCGGTGCTGTCGACCAAGGCGGACAATCTTGAAGGCGATCACAGCATTAATGAGACCATTGTCAGGTTGGCTGTGGAATATGATATCCCGCTTTGGAACTTCTGGGCGGCCATCCAGGATCTGCCGGATGCCGGACTGCGGACGGATAAAATGCACCTGACCTGGGCCCAGAATTATTTTGATGACCCGGTGACGATGGAAAAGGCGTGGCCCTGGCGAAATTTGACCGCACTTCAAACCTTGGACATTGTCTGGCGCGGTTTGCAGTCAACGCCTTGATGGGTTGATCACCCGGCTCGTGTTTTTGACCGGCCCCGGCTTTTTGCATCGGGGTCGGTATTTGGCTGCAATCATGGCGGCTGTAATCGATATTTGGCTGCAATCATGGCGGCTGTAATCATGGCGGCTGCAATCGATGTTTGGCTGCAATCATGGTGGCTGCAATCGATGTCTGGCTGCAATCATGGCGGCTGCAGTCGGTGTCTGGCTGCAATCATGGCGGCTGCAGTCGGTGTCTGGCTGCAATCATGGCGGCTGCAGTCGGTGT
>DAOQTN010000053.1:5931-10384 GCA_035340555.1 Anaerolineaceae bacterium
ATCATGGCGGCTGCAGTCGGTGTCTGGCTGCAATCATGGCGGCTGCAGTCGGTGTTTGGCTGCAATCACAACAGCTGCAGTCTGGGCCTGGGATGGGGATCAGTCCAGGCCTGCCAAACACGGCCCGGCGTTAATTGTCGGGAGTATCAGTCTCACCTGAATGATTTGGCGTGGGTGAAGCTGGCGGGGCGAATGGATTGGGATCTGGGCCGGAGGGGAATTCCTGGCTGGCGCGGCGGGCCAGCTGCAGGGTGCCTCCGTCCAGGCCGGCGAAAACAATCCAGGGGGAGTTGTTGGTGTCCAGGGCGAGCGCTCCGGCATAGGCCTGGCCCTGGGCAACGACATCCACCTGCCAGCCGCTGCCTGGATTGGTGGCGTAGCTGACTTGGGCAATGTCACCATCCAGGAAAGTGTAGACAATGTGGGGATGATTATGTTGATCGTAGCTGAAGGAGATCGGACCGTAGCTGGCGAAGGCGACAGGCGCCACCTGCCAGGTACCGGCTTGTTTCCAGAAGTGCTCCAGCAGGCCCGAGGTCATATTATAGCGGATGATGTGGGGCAAGCCGCTGGCATCAAGTGCGATGGCCACCGGGCCATAGCCGCTGGTGGCGACAATTTCAGTGTGCCAGGAGCCGTCCCGCCAGGCATACTTCAAGTAATAAGGTGCTGCAGGGGCGGTCTGATATACCAGATGGGGCTGGTTGCTGTTGTCAGCTGCCATATCCAGCCAGATGTCCCGGCGGATCGTGTCAACCGTTTCTTGATGCCACCCCTTGCCATCCTGCCAGCTGTATCGAATGGTGTCGCTGCTGTCAGCGCTATAAGAAACATGGGGATAATCTTTCTCATCAAGGTAGATGGAGATATACCTGGCCCAGGCCCATTCGGCGACATTCTGGATCTTGCGGGCCAGGCCGTTATAACTCCCATACCGGAGGTTATGCGTGACATAATTGTCCCAGGCCATGTGCGGCAGCTGATTGGAGTCCAAGGCGATCGCGGCAAAGTTGCCGGGATTGCCGCTGTCTTCAATGATGTCGGTCTGCCAGGCAGTTCCGTCATAGCGGGTGACTTTCATGTCCAGCGCGTGGGTATCCTTGAAGGCGATTTGCGGCCGGCCTGCGGCATCCAAGGCCACGGCCGGAAAACTTACCGGCACATCCAAAACCGTTTGAATGGTCCAATCCGATCGAGGTGATTTTTCCCCTGCTCCCGCCGAAAGCCCGGTAATGATGCCAATATCTTCGTCTGCTGCGGCGGCCTGGGATCCAATCTGGACTCCGGTGGCGTCAATGGGATGGGGTTGGTCAATGGCTGACGTGCGGCTTGCCGGGCAGCATAAACTGATGCTGACAAAGGCCAGCAGCAGGCGGAAAGCGAAATGTTTGTGGGTTGCCATTTATCCCTCCATGTGTACCTGGTCAATAATTTGGAAATTTTGACTCCCTGGCAGCCAGGCAATTATTTATAGGGGTGGTCGCTGGGAAACCTTCGCCTTTAGGTGACGAAGAAAAGCGCTTGATTGGAATCAGTATAACAAACCGGTCGTGTCCGGGTCAAGTTTTTTGGGGGGGCTCTCAAAAACGGATTTGTTTTTTGAAGATTACATCCTGGCTCAGGGGGGATAATCGTGAGAACGATTTCTGAAAGGATGTCAGACCTGGCGGCCAGAAAACAAAAGCGATACGTGGCTTTTCACGTGAGTTTCCTTGACCGCTTGACCGAAGTTTCAATCTTCGGTACACTAAAGCCCAGTTCAATCTAAATCTCTGGAGGACCTCTCATGAGCGCCGAAATGATTGCAAAGGTGGCCGAATACCTGGCCCGGAATATCCTCAAACAACCCCAGCGCGTGATCCGCCCGGATGAGCCCTTGATTTCAAGTGGTTTGATCGACTCCTTCAGCCTGGTGGATCTGGGGATGTATGTCGAGGATACCTTTGGAGTGCGCCTGGATGACACCGAACTGAATGCAGACACCTTTGACACCCTGAACCAACTGGTGGAACTCGTCAAGGGGCGCCTGTGAGCACCTTCTCACATCTGCTCCACCAGCAGTATCAGCATGTGCCGGAGCGCAATGCCCTGACGTTGCTGCGGGCGGGTCAACCGGACCTGCCGGTGACCGTGGCGGAATTGCTTCAGGGCAGTGCCGGGGTGGCACAAACCCTGGCACGGGCGGGGATCAAACCTGGTGAGGTGGTCATCCTTATCCTGCAGCACAGCCTGGAGCATGTTTTTGCCTATTTTGGCACGATTTTACAGGGGGCCATTCCCTCGATCATGCCCTTCCTGACGGAAAAACTGTTGCCGGAACGCTATCGCGCGGATCTGGCGGCCCTGGTGGGGGTAACCCAGCCGGCGGCGATCATCACCTATCCGGAGTTTGAAGGCGAAGTCCGGGCTGCGGTGGGAATCGATTCCCCGGTGCGGGTGATCCTGCTGTCCACGCAGATGGATCCCCCCTGTGAGCCTGATTTTACCCTTCTGCCAGGACTGCAGCGGCGCCCGGAGGATATTGTTCTGCTGCAGCATTCCTCGGGAACCACTGGACTGCAGAAGGGGGTGGCCCTGTCGCATCAGGCGATTCTTAACCAGCTTGAAAGTTATTCACGCCGCTTGCAGCTGAACGATGCGGATGTGCTGGTGAGCTGGCTGCCCCTGTATCATGACATGGGGCTGATTGCCGGTTTCCTGATGCCACTCCTGCGGGGCATTCCCCTGGTGCTCCTGTCGCCGTTTGACTGGGTGCGCAATCCGGCCCGCCTGATGCAGGCGGTCAGCCGGTACCGTGGCACGCTGAGTTGGCTGCCCAATTTTGCCTACAACTTCTGTGCCCAAAAAGTCCGGGATCGCGACCTGGAAGGGGTGGATCTTTCTAGCTGGCGGGCAATCAGTAACTGCTCAGAACCGATGCGCTATGAGAGCCACCAGGCGTTTCTGGCCCGTTTTGCCCCATACGGCCTGCGGGCTGATGCCCTGTGCACCTGTTATGCCATGGCGGAAAATGTGTTTGCAGTAACCCAGGGCGGGATCACGGGTCCGGTAACCGTGGATGTCATTGACCGGGAAGCCATGCAGGTTGAGCGGGTGGCGCGTCCATCCCCGGCTGCTGAGGCGGTCATCCATATGCTCTCGGCGGGCCGGCCAATTGAAAAGGTGGAAGTGCGCGTGGTGGATGAACACGGCCGGGCTGTGCCTGATCGTCAGATCGGGGAAGTCACACTGCGTAGCAACTGCATGCTGACCGAGTACTATCACCGCCCGGATGCGACGGCCAAGGCCTTTCGCTCAGGCTGGTATCTGACCGGCGATTACGGTTATCTGGCCGACGGTGAATTGTATGTGACGGGACGCAAGAAGGACCTGATCATTGTGGGTGGCAAGAACATCCATCCCCAGGATCTGGAGGAACTGGCGATGACCGTCCCGGGGGTTCATCCCGGGCGGGTGGTGGTTTTTGGCATATTTAACGACACCCAGGGCACGGAGGAGGTTTTTCTGGTTGCCGAGGTGGATACGGCCGATCCAGCCGTGCGGGAACAGATTGCCGACCAGATCCGCCAGACGATCACCCGCGGCTCGGCGGTGGCCCTGCGCCATGTTCATTTGGTTGACAAGCACTGGCTGGTGAAGACCAGCAGCGGAAAAACCGCCCGGGGTGCCAATCGGGAAAAATATCAACAGGAATTTCTGACCCAGTCATAAAACAGGACGCCCCGGATGTTGGATCTAGTGACAGCTGCTGATCTTTTCTGGCGGTCCGGCACCCGTCAGTACCGTGCCCATTGGGGGGCGGAAATGCGCTGGTTGAATGATCTGCGCCTCATCTGCTATGCCGGCGAGCCCATGTATGGGGCGCCGTATGAAATGGTTGTCACCAATGAGCCCGCTGACCAGGTTGTAGCAACCCTGCGCCAACTGCCGGAGCGCTGCTGGTTGTTGGTGTTTACCCAGGACATCAGTCTCAGCCGGACGGCCTATGCTGGTTTTGGGCTGATCGAGGATGAGGAAATTGAACGAGTGATGTGGCGGCGCCTTGACCAGTTGCCACCGGAATCCGCCATCCCCGTATACCAGGTCGCCACGCCTGGCGAACTGGACCTGCTTTGTGCGACGCGCGGGATTCACATGTTTGATTGGTCTGATCTTGCGACGGGCGATGTCATCCTATGTTACGCCCGAGTGGACGACCAACCTGCCGCCTGGGGTGCGGCTCTGTTTCTGGAGCCGCAGGTGGCCTATATTGCCTGGATGTTTACCCGCCCGGAATATCGCCAGCGCGGCCTGGCGGGGGCGATTTTGACCCGGCTGCTGCACCTGTCAGCCGGTCGGGGAGCTCTGGAATCCCTGCTGGTGGCCAGTCCGATGGGTGTCCGGGTCTATGAACAACTGGGTTATAACTGGCTCTGTGATTTATGGGTGCTGGGCGAACCGGAATAAATTAGTC
>DAOQTN010000054.1:0-10346 GCA_035340555.1 Anaerolineaceae bacterium
CGGGGGAAGAGCCGCTGCCCAATGAGCAAATCATCAGCATTGCCGGCACGATCAATGGAGAACCCTTCAGTTGCCCCGGCAACACCTGTGAAATTCCACTACAGCCCACCGGCCCACAAGGCGTGGAAGCGCTTTTTTGGGCGGAATCCAGTTTTGGCGATTCCAGTCTGGAATATACCGCCCTGGTCCGGGTCCAGCCGTGGGGAGATTTCATGTCACCGGATGGCGGCGGAAGTGATCCACAGCGCTGGTATGCTGATGTGCTGAGCACACAGTGGCGCGGTGGACCGTTGGCCAGCTGCTCGGATATCTGGCAGGTCTTCCCCGACATGGGGGGCCCACCGCCGTGGCTGGACACCCCGGCCCAGCCGGAGGATTTATATTCCAGCTATTCCTTTTATTTTCTGGCAGGTATGCTGATTTCCAGTGGAGAAGTGGATGCCAGCGGCTGCCCGGACGGCGGTCTGCAGTCGCCCACGGTGGCCAATGCCTGTGGTGTGGATGCCGCCTATCCCACCGTTGTGGACTGGCAAAACCAGTTTGACCAAGAAATCTACCAGACGGCACTCGACACCGGGGTGCCGGCCCAGTTGCTTAAAAATGTCTTCAGCCGGGAAAGCCAGCTCTGGCCGGGCATTTACCAAACCTACCGCGAAGCCGGGTTGGGTCAGTTGACTGAAAATGGTGCTGACACCATGCTGCTGTGGAATCCGGACTTCTTTGCCCAGTTCTGCCCATTGGTGCTGCATACCAGTCGCTGCGAACTGGGATTTGGCAACCTCTCCGATGAAGAACATGCCATGCTGCGCGGGGCGCTGGTGCGCAAGGTCAATGCCAGCTGCACCGACTGCCCGGTGGGCATTGATTTGAGTCAGGCGAACTTCAGTGTGCGGGTCTTTTCTGAAGGTCTGCTGGCAAACTGCGAGCAGGTCGGGCGGATCATCAACAACATCACCGGCCAACAGCCGCGGACCGTCAGCACTTACGTGGACCTCTGGGAGTTCACCCTGGTCAATTACAATGCCGGAGCAGGCTGCCTGACCAATGCCTTGAACGAGGCCTGGATCACCGGACAGCCGCTGGACTGGGAACATGTTTCTGTCCTGCTGGAACCCGGCTGCCAGGGTGCGCTGGATTATGTCAGTGACATCAGCCAGGTCTTAAGCGGGATTCAGCCCACCCCGACCTCCTGGGTCTATCAGGGGACCCCGCTGCCGCAGATGACCATGGGGGTTCTGCGCACTCCGCTGCCGACAAACACCCCCAGCCCGATTGCCACCACCGCGGAGCCGGGCTATCCAGGCGTGACCGCAACCCCACTTCCCACAGCGACCTCGGTGATTGGCTACCCCTACGTGACCCCCAGCGACGAAACCCCCACCGCCTACCCCTGATCACCGGCAGCCGGGCTTGAGTACCGGGAGTATCCCTGGCCCGACCAGGATCATAAATTGGTGGTTTGACAGCCGTGAGGAATGGTCTTAATTGGCTGCCCGTTTTTGTTTGGGGTTGTGTGGCCGCTGATCATCATCAAGGTTCCACAATGGCTGGCAGAGCAGCCCGGAATATGATATCTTATGGCCAGCAATAAAAATTGGTCCCCTGATCTTATCAGGGGTAAATATTGGTTGAATTCACGGGCAAATCAATCGGGATGTTTGAGGAGGATATGATGTTTAACCGCTTAATCAACCGCCGGCAGGATGAAGAACACAAACGCTCGGAAGGGCGTCTGCCCCCCGGCCAGGCCTTGACCCAGAAATTTCCGGTTTTACATTATGGGTCAGTGCCGCCATTCAACCCCGCGACATGGGATTTTCGCGTCTGGGGCGAGGTTGAAGCACCGGTCCACTGGTCCTGGGATGAATTCAATCAACTGCCGCGCACCCGACTGACCATGGATATTCACTGTGTCACCCGCTGGAGCAAGTTCGATACCGACTGGGAAGGCGTTTCTGTGCGGGTGTTGATCGAGCAGGGATTGATTCGTCCCCGCCCAACAGCCAAATTTGTGCTGCAGCATGCCGAATATGGATTTACGGCCAACCTGCCACTGGCGGTGGTCCTGGCGGATAATTTTTTAATGGCCACCCACTATAATGGTGAGCCGCTGAGCCCCGACCATGGCTATCCACTGCGGGGCGTGGTCGGTGCGATTCCAGAGCGCGACGACCTGATGACGCCTTACTTCTGGAAGGGCGCCAAATGGCTGCGCGGGCTGGAGTTTATGGCCCAGGACCGGCTCGGTTTTTGGGAGCAGGCCGGCTACCACAACAATGCCGATGTCTGGGATGAGGAGCGGTTTGCCTAGCGCTTCATCCGGCTGGCATAGATGGCCAGACCGATCCCGCCCAGGAGGACCACCGCTCCCAGGATGCCCAAAATCGGCGAACGTTTCTCCCCCTGATTGTTGGGGACGCCACCTTGTGAATTGATTTGGGCACCGAATTCGATCAATGATTCATCACCAGCATGAACGGTTAATTCGTACACGGTCAGTGTGGTGGCATTGTATCCATCCGGGATGCCGATATTGAGGATGTAGGATCCTTCGTCGACGTCTTCAAAACAGAAGGGCTCCACGGCAGAAGCCAGAGTAATGCCGCTGAGGGAGGTCTTGCCGGACAAATCCGCCAGAACCACCTGCCCCCCGGCCAGGGGAAGTTCGCCGGTTTCGGGCATGGCATTGCCATTGATGTCATCATATAAGTACACGCAGACCTGACCGGTGCCCTTGGGCGGGGTCGGGGTCGGCAGTGCCAGTGTGGGGGTCGGGGTCGGGCCGCTGGATGTCGGTTCGGGGGTCACCACCCCCAGCAGCAGCGGCTGGCCAGGGATCAGCGTGCAGTCGGCATTCAAAGAGGGATTGAGCAGCCTGAGCTGGTCAATCGAGATATTATTGCTCAACGAGATACCAATGCAGGTATCCTCATCCTTGATCATATAGATGATGCGCCCATCCAGACCGGGCGTCGGCGTGTAATAATAGATCTGGGCACCTGGACCAGCCTGCGCAGGGACGGCGAGCATGGCCACCAACAAAATCAGGACCAATAAAACCAGAGCAGGAAAAAGGGGTTTATGGTTCATGATTTCCATTATAACACCAGTCTGCGGCAGCCAGACCGCCTACATCGCCCGCCGCGGCGCCAGACCACCAATCTGCCCGGCATCATGCCGCCAGACCACCGGATCGTCAGACGGCCAGACCATCCAGCCGCTGCGCCACCAGACCACCAGTCCCCCCAGCCGCTGCGCCCTAGCCCAGCGCTACACTGCCATGTCAGCTTGCATCATCCCCCCGCTGTCACGCCACTCCGGCATGATGCCGCAACACCCAGCTGGCCCCGGATTTGAATAAGTCCCAGCATCCCGCCAAAACGGATGCCCCGGCCCCCGCTCGTCTGAGGCGACTTTTCGCTGTCAAGGCCAAGGTTGTCGCTTATAATAAGACCGAAGTTGCAATTATTTTCCAGGAGGTCGGAATCATGCCATTGGATATTCTGGTTGGCGCGCAATGGGGCGATGAGGGCAAGGGACGGGTTGTTGACCTGTTAGCAGCGGATGCCGATTGGGTGGCCCGGTTTAATGGTGGGGATAACGCCGGCCATACCGTGACCGTGGGACGGCAAACCTTCAAGCTGCATCTGGTCCCGTCCGGTATTGTCCATCCCCACCCCCGGGGTGTCATCGGCAACGGCGTCGTGATCAACCCCGTTTCCCTCATGCAGGAAGTCCAGATGCTGAAAGAGACCGGGGTCGATACCCGTCCGGCCCGGCTGAAGATCTCCTTTGCCGCCCACCTGATCACACCGGCTCACCGGGCGCTGGATGCTGCGCAGGAACGCGCTCGCGGCCAGCTCCAAATTGGAACCACGGGACGGGGCATTGGCCCCGCTTATACCGACCGGGCCGCCCGGCGGGGTCTGCGGCTGCTGGATACTCTGGACGAAATCACCCTGAAGGAGCGGCTGCATCAATCCCTGCTGGAATCCAACCGCATGTTAATGGCCTGGGGATCCGAGCCCCTGGATGTGGAGGCCGCCACAGCGGATTATCTGCCCGCGGCATTGGCACTGCGACCCTATCTGACCGATACCGGTTTGCTGCTGCATCAGGCCCTAAAGGCGGGGGAAAAGGTGCTGGCTGAGGGGGCCCAGGGCACCCTGCTGGATCTAGACCTGGGGACCTATCCGTTTGTCACCAGTTCCAGCACCACCGCCGCCGGGGTCTTACCCGGCTTGGGCTTGGGCATGCTGAGCCCAGGGCGCGTGGTGGGTGTGACCAAGGCTTTCCAAACCCGGGTAGGATCAGGTCCTTTTCCCACCGAGGAATTGGATGAGATCATGACCGCCAGGCTGCGGGGAACAGGTGCCAACCCTTGGGACGAATTTGGCACCACCACCGGGCGGCCGCGGCGGGTGGGCTGGCTGGATGGGGTCCTGCTGCGTTACGCAGTCCGGGTAAACGGCCTGACGGAATTGGTCCTGACCAAGCTTGATGTCCTGAGCGGCCTGCCGGTGATCCGCATCTGCACGGCGTATCAGGATGCTGACCGGCGCTTGGACGAACTGCCGCTGGGGCCGGCAAATCTGGCTCCATTTGCGCCTATTTATGAAGAACTGCCCGGTTGGAGCGGGGATATCAGCCATATTCGCCACTGGCAGGATTTGCCCGACAATGCCCAAGCTTATGTTCGCCGGGTGGAAGAAATCAGTGGGGCACCGGTCTCACTAATTTCCGTGGGCCCCGAAAGGGAGCAGATCATTGCCCGCTCGGCCGCGTAAAAGCACCCTCCTGCTGTTGACCGCGGGTTTGGCTGCAGCAGGTCTGCTCAGCGGCTGCACGCCGGTCCGCACCGAGCTACCGCCGACGGCAACCCCGCCTCCGACAGTGACCGTCACCCCCACAGTGGTATGGTTTCCGGCAACCGCGACACCCAGCCCCCAGCCAACTCCCAGGCCGTCGCCTACATCTGAAGTTCAGCCGGCTCTGGGCGAGGTCATCTTCAGCGATGGCTTTGTTGATGCAGGGAATTGGCCGGTGGGCAGCCAGCCGGCGGGCAACATCGCGCTGGGGGACCATCGTCTGACCCTGGCCATCTCCCAGGCCGGCAGTTCCCTGGTGGCCCTGCGCAGTCAGCCGGTACTGCAGGATGGTTACCTTGAAATTACCGCCACCCCCAGCCTCTGCCGCGCGGTCGATCAGTACGGGCTGCTGTTTCGCGCCGCCTCACAGCTGGATGCCTATCGTCTGCTGCTGCGTTGTGATGGCCAGATCCGGTTGGAGCGGTTGAACAACGGACGCATTAAAATTCTGCAGGACTGGCTGCCCAGTGCTGATGTCCCGCCCGGGGCGCTCATCCCGGCAAAAATTGGCGTCCTGATGCAGGGCAGCGAGTTGAAGATTTTCGTCAATGGGGTATTTCAGTTCTCCGTGGCAGACGATGGGTTTTACAGTGGCCAGTTGGGCCTTTTTGCCCGCTCCGGCACTGACACGGCCGTCAGCGTGGCTTTTTCCGATTTATCTGCCTGGGCGCTCATGCCTTGAAAATTTGACTTGCCCAAAAATACCAATCGTGATATTATCATTTTGGTTAAAACCATCCCCCACAGCAAAGGAATTCTCCAATGGCACCAAATTTAACCTGGGAACGCATTGAACTCAAGTTACGCAACCCGTTTCGGCTATCTTACGGTGTGACGGATACACGGGAGGCTTTTTGGATCCGGCTGGCGGATGATGCTGGTTGGGGAGAAGGAACGATTGCGCCCTACTATAAAATTGACCCCCAGGATATGATCGCCACCTGGGAGGCGGCCGCCAATAAAGCTGAACCCTTCCCGAATAGTGTTGCCGACATTCCTGAATGGGTGGGGAAAGAGGGTCCGGTGACGGCCCGCTGTGCCATCGACCTGGCTTTGTATGACCGGATCGGTAAAAGCCAGGGGGTCCCCCTGTTCCGCCTGCTGGGAGTGCCCCGCCCCCGCCCCATGCCAACCTCCTTCACCATTGCCATTGACACCCCGGAAGCGATGGCCCGCATGGCAGCAGACATCAAGGGCTTCCCCATGATCAAGGTCAAGCTGGGCAGTGAGGATGATCTGGCCCGTCTGGCTGCCATTCGCGCCGCCCGGCCGGACGCCAAAATCCGGGTGGATGCCAACTCGGGCTGGACCCGGGACGAGGCCCTGGAACGGATCCGCGCCCTGGACCGCTATGAATTGGAAATGATTGAACAACCCCTGCCCTGGGACGACATTGAGGGCATGGGGATGCTGCAGAAGAAAACCCGGGTCCCGATCATCGCCGATGAATCCGTGCAAACCTGGGAAGATGTTGAGAAACTCGGCCTGGCCGGAGTTGGCGGCGTCAACATCAAGCTGATGAAGGTCGGCGGGCTGACCCCGTCGCTCCGCTTGGTGCGTCGCGCCCGGGAAATGGGCATGAAAGTGATGTTGGGCTGCATGGTGGAAACCACCCTGGGCACAACCGCCATGGCTCACCTGGCTGGTCTGGCCGACTGGCTGGATCTGGATGCCCCGATGTTGATCTCGAATGATCCATTTGACGGGTTGAAATATGATGAAAAAGCCAATGTCTCCCTGCCGGATCGCCCCGGCATCGGTGTTGTCCTGAAATCCCAGGAAGGTAAATAGTCCATGACAGGGTTGGAATCGATTGAAAAAGCTGTGGCAGAGATCGCCGGTCGGTACACCGACCGGCGTGTTTCCATATTCGATGTGCACCTTGAGGCCGGCAGCCCCACCCCCCGGTTGACCGGACGGGTTCTGGAAGCGGGCCAGCTGACCGAACTCGGCCAGTTGCAAGTCGATGTTTCCGGTGTCCAGGTCCTGCGCCAGGTCAGCAATCCGCTCCGGACGGTCAAGGTCAACCTGACCAGTCTGCACGGCGAGCCCGGCTGGCTGGCTGAACAGGTAAGCCAGTTGCTTTACGGCATGGCGTTGGAAGTGCTGGAGGAAAAGGGCAACTGGGGCTTGGTGCGCCAGGCGGACGGCTATCTGGGCTGGGCTTATTTGCCCTACCTTGGCACCAACCTGCCGGCAAAACCCACGCATCTGGTGCTGGCTCCAATCAGCCTGCTGCATCCGGAACCGGATGCCCCAGCGATCATCGGGCGCGTCCTGGGCGGCACGTATGTTGCCGTCGGGGTCGTGCAAAACGGCTGGGCCCAGGTGGAGGGTCCCAGCCGCGGCTGGCTGCCGTTGGGCAGTCTGCGGGCTCTGGATGCCCTGCCCCAAACGGCGGCAGCCCGCCGGGCACAGATTGTTGCCGACGCCTTCCAGATGGTGGGAGTGCAGTACCTGTGGGGTGGCTGCAGTGCGCACGGCATTGACTGCTCCGGGTTGGCCCAGCTGGGCCACCGCTGGATTGGCATCACCATCCCCCGGGATGCGGATATGCAGTTTGAGGCTGGAAAACAGGTTGACTACCCCTTCAAACCCGGGGACCTGCTGTTCTTTGGCGAAAAAGGGGAACGGCGCAGCATCACCCATGTCGGCATCAGCCTGGGCGGCTGGGATATTTTACACTCTTCCCGCAGCCGCAACGGGGTTTACCCCGATAATGTCCAGGATGTTCCCGGATTGCGGGACAGCTTCCTGTTCGGCGCAACCTACATCGGCGACTGACCCATGGCGCTGCGCATGGAAGGTCCGGTTGGCCCGCGCACCCTGATCAGTGGGCGGGAGGTGGATTATTTCTCCGGCACCGGCTATTTGGGGTTGCAAAACGATCCGCGGGTGCTGCAGGCGGCGGCTGAAGCGCTCAAGCAGTACGGTCTGAGCACGGCCACCTCGCGCGGCGGATACGGAGAACACCCCTTGTTTGATGCCATTGAAGGGGCGGCCGCGGCATTTTTCGGCACGGAGCATGCCGCCTACCTGCCCTCGGGATACCTGGGGGCAGCCATCCTCGCCCAGGGGCTGCAGGCGCGTTACGATGCCATTTTCATTGACTCCCAGGCCCATTTCAGCATTTGGGATGCTGCCCGCTCCACCAGCCGGGAGATTCATACCTTTGAACACTGCGAACCGGAGAGTTTGCGGGCTACCTGCCGCAAACAGCTGCGAGCGGGCCAGCGTCCGCTGGTGCTCAGTGACGGCGTATTTCCCATTTCCGGCGAGGTGGCTCCCGCACGGGAGTATTTGGATATCCTGGAATCTTTTGATGGAGTGTTGGCCCTGGACGATGCCCATGCCGCCGGGGTGATTGGACCGCATGGTCGGGGCACATTGGATTACTGGAATATTGACAGCTCACACGCCTTCAGCTCCGCCACCCTCAGCAAGGCTCTGGGTGGGTTTGGCGGGATCCTTCCCGGCAGCCGGGCCCTGCTGCAGGAACTGGGACAGCACTCCCGTATTCCGGATGCTGTCAGCCCGCCGCCGCTGCCCATTGCGGCCGCCGCCGCCCAAGGGTTGAAAATCGCGGCCGCCGAGCCTGAACGCCGGGAAGCCCTGTGGCGCAATGTGCGCCAGGCGCGGACCGGCCTGCGGCAGTTGGGTTGGGTTCTCCCGGATCTTCCGGTCCCAATCATCTGCCTGTGTGCCCGCCCGGGAGTGGATCTGGGACAGCTGAAAGCCGGGCTGTTTGAACGCGGCATTGCCATTGCACATGTCACCACCTACAGCAGCACGCCCACCGGTGGGGCACTGCGCATCGCCATCTTTGCAACCCATACCCCCAGCCAGATTGACCGGCTGGTGACCGCGCTGGCCGAACTGTTATCTGTTTAATGGCCGGGGCAGCTGCCCCGGTTTTATTTTATTCCACTGGAGAAAATAATGTTCAAGAAATACTGGTTTTCGCTGTCTGTCATCCTGACACTGGCAGCATTGCTGTTTGGACTGGCACAGCCCAGGCCCACAGCCGCACAAGGCCTGGCTGATGGGCCGACCCTGGTGCCGCAAGTCAGCACGGATTTGCGCCATGACACCTCCATCGCCTTGATGGACATGACACCCCTGCCGGCGCCGGCAGGTGGGACACCCGAACGATACAGCCCGCAGAGATCCCGGTTTACCGATCCGGCGGGAATCAACAACATCACCGACCCGGCCATTATCCAAACAGATTTCGGCCTGCAGAGCATTCCTGCCCCGCTGAACAATTTTAATGGCGTCATGAGCCGGGACAATGTCCACCCCCCGGACACCAACGGCGATATTGGGCCCAACCACTACATGCAGTGGGTGAATCTTTCGCTGCAAATTTGGGATAAAGATGGGAACAGCGTTTATGGGCCAGTAGCCGGCAACACCATCTGGTCTGGATTTGGCGGTCCTTGTGAAACGACCAACAATGGCGACCCCATTGTCCTCTACGATGAGCTGGCCGGACGGTGGTTCATCAGCCAGTTCTCTGTCAATAGCCCCTACTACCAGTGCATTGCGGTTTCACAAACTGACGACCCCACTGGAGCCTGGCACCGCTACCAGTTCCTGTACAGTTCCTCCATCATGAACGATTATCCCAAATTCGGCGTCTGGCCGGATGGGTACTACATGAGCGCCAACCAATTTTACGGGGATTACGGCGTGGGGGTGGTGGTTTATGAACGCACCCGGATGCTGCAGGGCTTGAGCGCCCGGCAGGTGTATTTCAACTTGAATGATACCACCTCCTGGGCCTGGGCATTGCTGCCCTCGGATTATGATGGCACACCGCCGCCGGCGGGTGAGCCCAATTACTTCCTATCCTGGGATGACGGCGGAACCAGCGACGCCATTCACATCTGGGAATTTCACGTCGATTGGGTCAATACCGCCAACTCCACCTTCGGCCTCAACGGCCAGCCCAACCGGACCATCGCAACCGCCAACCTGGATCCCAGCATGTGCTACGGCGACCGGGACTGCATCCCCCAGCTGGGCTCCACCACCGGGCTGGATGCCATTGCCGGACAGGCCATGTACCGGGCCCAGTACCGCAATTTCGGGACCTATGCCACCCTGGTCAGCAACGTCACCGTCGATGCGGGTGGTGACCGGGCGGGAGTGTATTGGTTTGAACTGCGGGACACCGGCAGCGGCTTCAACATGCATCAGCAGGGGGTCTTTGCCCCTGAGGATGGCAACTCCCGCTGGATGGGCTCGGCGGCCATGGACGTCGGCGGCGATATTGCCCTGGTTTACAGCGTGTCCAGCGCCAACATGCATCCGGCTATTCGCTATGCCGGCCGGCTGGCAACCGATCCCCTCGGAGAGATGACCCAGGGGGAAGCCGAATTGTTCCAGGGACCCGCGTCCTCCACCAGCACCTACTACCGGTGGGGTGATTACAGCATGATCTCACTGGACCCGCTGGATGGCTGCACCTTCTGG
>DAOQTN010000055.1:0-10340 GCA_035340555.1 Anaerolineaceae bacterium
AGTATCAGATAGTTGATAATTTCGAGTATCGGTGTGCGCTTGTCCTATGGGTGACAGATACCGACACGGTATTGCCGCAACGCAGGAAGTGTTTACTCCCTGAAATATTCCAAGGTCTGGTGTCCCAAGTACCGTCGCGAAGCTATGGTGGGTGAAATCGCTGATGAACTGCGCTGGTTGCTGTTTGAGCAGGCGCAGGCGTTGGATGTGGAGCGGTCAGGCGGTAACGTGTCCCGTTGGGGAGTGCGTTGCCTGAAAAGCTGCTCCCTTCAGGGAGCGGAGAACGTCACTACTCTTCGATAATTGGATTGATTTCTGAAGAGGGGCGATTAAACAGGTGTGGAGCGAAGGCCATCAGACTGTTCATGACGGTATCAGCAGGAAAAGATTTGTTACCCAGGGGTATCGAATTTGATTATTCGTTTTATGTCCATGAGTTGACAAACAAGAACATTTGCGCTGGTATCAGGGCATGAAGTTGAGCGTTTATGCCCAGCAACGCTGAGATTTCCGATACGGGCAATTTGTTTCAGAGGCTTTACCAATCAGAGGTTTTACCAATCAGAGGTTTTACCAATCAGAGGTTTTACCAGATGGAGGACCTTATTGCAGAAAAGGCAGCCGCGATTGGCTGAGTCGTAACCAAACACCGACGCGATTTTCCCAGACTGAGCAGATACTACCCCCTGGTGTTCCCGAAGTTAAGCGCGCGCGCCAGACTGACGGATCAGCTGGCACAAGCTCAGCTGGCAGTCATCACCCTGGCGAACTGATCATCAAATCCTGCCCACAGGTCGACCGATGCCCATCTCCATTGGGCCCGGCGGTAAAAATAAGCGGTCAGGCTTCGCGGATGGTGATTTTACTGGTGATCCGGGCGGCCTTGGACAACATGGCCTGGGCCGAACAGTATTTGGACTCCGAAAGTTCCACCGCCCGCTGCACGGCCGCCGGGTCAATCTCATGACCGGTGACAATGTACTCAATTTCAATGTCGGTGAAGATGCGCGGGTGATCAGCGGCCCGCTGGCCTGAGGTTTGCACTTCAAAGGCGGTCACCTGCTGGCGTTTCTTTTCCAGAATGGAGATGACATCCATGGCCGTGCAGCCTGCCAGACCAACCAGCAGGAGTTCCATCGGGCGAAAACCGTCATCCGCCCCCCCCGCCTCACTGGACACGCCCAGCGGCAGTTCAAAGCCGGAATCTGCCGAGCCGGTGAATGAAAAACCACTCTTCCAGATAACTTTTGCTCCCATTTGAAATTACTCCTGTGCGTTTCTGATTGCCTGTTGAATTTCGGCCAGCAGATAGGGTTCCGCTGGCGCTCCAATGACTTCACCAACACCCCGGTTGATCACCGTGTGCGGCACGCTGGCAACCCCGTACTGCTGGGCCAGAGCCACAAAATCGGTAGCCTCAACCATCTCCGCCTCGACATAGGCACTTTCCACAGCCATCTGATGGGCGAGCATCACGGCTCGCGGGCAGTAGGGTCAGGTCGGGGTGACAAAGACCATCAGGTGAACCGGGGCCTTCAATCCAGCCAGCCCTGCGCGGGTGACCTGCTGCAAGCCGGAATCAGCCAATGAGACCCGAACCAGGGCTCGAATGAGGGAGTTGAATTCGTGCGAGGCGGGCAAACCAGCAAAGCGGACCCCCACATCCACCAGCGCGTCGCCCTGCCGCCGGGCGATGACAAAGCCCGGGAATTTGTCCACATGGTAACGCCCCGCCAGTTCCTGGCTGGTGGCCGCCGTGTGGATGCTCAACCCGATTTTGGGCGAGAGCGCCGCGACCTCTTCCAGCAGCTGCTGGAGATAGGCATTTGAGGAATGGGCCGGGTCGGTAAAAAGCAGCACTTCGACCGGCTGATCCATACTGGCCAGGACATCCTGGACCTGTTTGCTGATGGCATCATTAAGTAGTTTTTCCATTAGATCTGCGGGGACTGCCGCCAGCCGGTGCCGGCAAAGACCCATCCTCCTTGAAAAATATGAGTGATTTTCTCATGACCAATTTGGGGATGATCAATTCCTCATGATTGGTTGGTTTGGTCCGTTGGTTTGGTCCGTTGATTTCGTGACGATCCGCTGTGTGTGAGCGCTGGGTTCTGTTCCATTCTACCAGGGCATCCCCGCCGGGGATGACTTCAGAGGTTATCAGGTAAAACAGCCGCCCTCGGTAAAACCACAGACCGGACATTTCAGGTTCAGCTGGCCATCATAGGTCAGCACCCCCTGGCGGCAGCGCGGACACGGCTCGCCTTCACGCCGCGCCAGGGCCGGGGGGACGGGAGCCGCCGCAGCCGGAGCTGCAAGTTGGGTTGAATCAGCCGGCTCAGCCGACTGGAGATAATCCTGCAAATTGAGTCGGGCAAACAGGCGCTGCCGGACTTCAGGCGGCGCTTCAGGAGTCTCGGCCGGGGTGTGGTAAATCTCAACCGTCAGTTTGAGGGTGTCCACCACAATACGGCAGCGCTCACATTCAGTCATGTGTTGTTCCAGTTCAGCGCAAAGCGCCGGACTGAGTTCACCATCCACATAATCGCCCAGTGAGTCAAGAAAATCACAGCAGCGGTGGGATTCCATCAGTCCACCTCCGCCGGACGGGGCAGACGCTCCGCAAAATAAGCGGAGAGGACCTCCCGGAGCTGAAGCCGGGCGCGCAGCAGACGAGCCTTGACGGCGACTTCACTCAGCCCCAGGGCCTCGGCCGTTTCTTGAATGGAGAGCTTCTCAATATCACGCATCAGAAACACCACTCTCAGGTTGGGCGAAAGCTGCGCCACAGCAGCATCCAGAAAAGTCTGGGTCTCCGCAGACAGCAGTTCAGCCTCAGGCATGCAGCACCAGTCCACAATCTGGACCGGTTCGTCGGCCTCCTCATCGGATTCGTTTTCGGGGGTGTCCAGTGAAAATATGCCCGGACGGCGCCGGCGCAGATGCATCAGCGACTCATTGACAGCAATCCGATAGAGCCAGGTTGTTAAACTGGAACGGCCTTCAAAACCCGGCAGCGCCTTGAGGGCCTTCAGGTAGGTCTCCTGGAGAATATCCTCGGCATCTTGTGGGTTGTCCACCATCCGCAGCGCCAGACGATAAATCGGGCCGGAGGTGGCATCGACCAGCCGGGCAAATTCAGTCCGGTCACCCGCCAGGAGTGCCGCCAGCGAAAAGGGTTGGGCAGCCGTTGTTTCAGTCATATCAATAGATGCAGCAGATCCATTAAAGTTACGACAGCGGCCAGGTCGGCAGCACATCCAGATCGAGCGGGTCGCGCTGACCGGAGGCAAACCGGTAGTAACCGGCCGCTGCAATCATGGCCGCGTTGTCCGTGCAGATGGACAGGGGCGGGATGTGCACCGGCAGGGGGGAATCCGTCAAAAATGCGGCCCGCAGGGCCCGGTTGGCCGAGACGCCGCCGGCCACCAGGATCTGGCGCGCCCCAAAGGCTTCCGCCGCCTTGAGGGTCTTGGTCACCAAAACATCCACCACCGCCGCCTGGAAACTGGCCGCCAGGTCCGCCACCGGGAGGCTACGCCGTTCCGCTTCGAACTGGCGCACGACCCGCAGCACCGCAGTCTTCAAACCGCTGAAGGAGAAGTCCCAACTTCCCTCCAGTCGGGCCCGCGGGAAAGTAAATGCCCTGGGGTTGCCCTCGGCTGCCGCCTGCTGGATGGACGGCCCGCCGGGATAGGGCAGATTGAGTAGCCGGGCCACCTTGTCAAAGGCTTCACCGGCGGCATCATCCAGGGTAGCGCCCAAACGGCGGTACTGGAGATGTCCGTTCATCAGGTTTAATTCCGTGTGCCCCCCGGAGACCAGCATGGCCATCAGGGGAAACTGCGGTTCCGGCGGCGCGGCCGCAGCCGCATCGTGCACCCAGGCAGAGTAAATGTGGCCCTCCAGGTGATTGACACCAATCAGCGGCAGTCCCCGCCCCAAAGCCAGTCCCTTGGCCAGGTTCATGCCGACCACCAGCGATCCGGCCAGCCCGGGCCCGCGCGTCACCGCCACGGCATCCATGTCGGCCAGGCTCATGTGGGCCTGCTGCAGCACCTGATCCACCACGCCATAAACCGTGCGGATATGCTGCCGGGAGGCCACCTCTGGGAAGACACCGCCGTACTGGGCATGGAGGTCGATTTGGGATGCCACCACGCTGGCAACCAGCGCCCGGCCGTTTTCAAGCACGGCCGCGGCGGTCTCATCACAGGAGCTCTCAATGCCCAGAATGCGGGCGGGGGGAAAGGCGGGTTGGTCGGTCATCTTATTTCATCGGCAGGACGAGATCATAGGGAAAATCCGCCAGAACTTCAAAGGTGCCATCCGGGCGGGTCCAGTAGGTGTCCTCAATGCGAACGCCCAAGCCACGTTCCGGATAATACAACCCCGGCTCAATCGTAAAGATGGTCCCGGGCTTGAGCGCATCCGCAGCCGATGCGCTGCCGCCGCTGAAAGGCATTTCGTGTACTTTGAGGCCGACGCCATGGCCCAGGCTGTGGATGTACCCGGCCTCGACCGCCGCGTTCTGGCGAATCGTCGGGTGTCCCTGGGCCTCAAAAAGCTCACAGGTGCGCAGTTGATACTGGGAAAACAGAGCATTGACCTTGAGTTCGGAAACCACCTGTTTGTAAACGGCATGGACGTTCTCATACAGGGCCAGCGCCTCATCCGGGGCATAGCCCAGACACCAGGTGCGGGTGAAATCGTAGAAGTAACCGCCCTGCGCCTCGCAGGGGTAAATATCGAAGACCAGCGTCTGCCCCAGGCGCAGCGGATCGGTGGCGGTGCCGGTCGAGTGCGGCACACCAGCATCGCGCCCGATGGCAAAAATGGTGCCCTCGGGATTTTCAGCGCCCGCTTCGGCCAGCCAGAGATCGATCAGGCGTTTGATCTGTCCAATCGTCAGCGGCTCACCATCGGGGCGGATCAGGATGTCGCCCCGCACAGCGTGGCCGGTCAAATAATCCGCCACGCGCCCCACCACGCCAGTGGTAATTTTGCCCATATTGCGGATGCGCTCAACTTCAGTGGCCTCCTTGGTCATCATCGCCTGGGTCAGGAGGGTATCCACGGGAAAACCGACCAGGGTGATTTCGGGCATCCGGCGTTGCAGCGCGGAAAGCGCGGCAAAGGAAGGGCCGAACTCGACTCGGCCGTAAACAGCCACCCGCCCGGCGGTGACGCCCGCATCGGCCAGCATTTTCTGGTAGCGCAGGGCCAGGGCTTCAGCCGGGTTGTGGTCGGCACTGCGCATCAACTCAGTCCAGGGGTATTCATTATAGGACCGGCAGGGCAGCCCGGTGCGGGCCGCCTCATCCCGTTCCATCATGCCGTGGAAGAGAACCGGGCGTTCGCCGCGGCGCTTGATCAGATCAGCGCCAGTCAGGTGACCGCAGCCGGTCAGATAAACCATCGCGGGGTTGTGCTGTCCGGGTCCCAAAACCAGCAGGGCATCAATATTCTGGGATTGCATCAGGGCATCAAGATCGGTTTTCATGGGATTAGTCTCCTTTAATAGCGCTCAAGGTGTATTATACCCGCAAGATCACGGCAAGATCAACGGCCATCCACCAATCAAGTCCAACGGTCGGAAAGCAGGCCAGGTGACCGGCAGGGTGGCGGGGGGCAGATTGGGGCAATCAGGCTGGCCGTCCAGGGCATCCAGCAGGTCGTCCGGGTGATCAACCCCCCGGATGCCCGCATGTGCCGGAGCTAAGAAGCACCGGCCAGGGCCAGGCGGAGCGCAGCCAGCAGGGCAACATCCTGTTCCGGCAGCACAGTCCGGGGGTCGCAGAGGACCTGGTCGGACTCCACTCGGGCGATGACCGGCGGACTGGAGGCTCGCAGCCGGGCTGTCAGCCGGTTGGGCTGGGGGCTGGAGAGTGCCAACAGGCGGGTCGGCAGGGTTTCCTCGGGCAGGCTGCCGCCGCCAACAGTGGATTCGCCAGGAATGACCCGGCCGGTTCCCAGGGCCGCCGCCCAATCCACCGCCCGACGTTCCAGCCCGTCCAGGGGGGCCGATATCATGCGCCAGATCGGGATCTCGCGCTCAGCTTCAGCCTTGAGGTAATGCTGTAGGGTAACGGCCAGCGCCGCCAGACAAAGTTTGTCGGCCCGCACTGCCCGGGCCAGGGGATGTTTTTTTAACCTGGCCACCAGGTCGGCCCGCCCGACAATGATCCCCGCCTGCGGTCCACCCAGCAACTTATCACCGGAGAAACAGACCAGATCCACGCCCGCAGCCAGGGATTCTTGTACCATGGGTTCATGGGCCAGACCAAAACGGGCGGTATCCAGCAGGGCGCCGGAGCCAAGATCATCCATCAGGGGGGTGTCACAACGATGGGCCAGAGCCGCGATGTCGGCCAGAGCCGGTTCGCTGGTAAAACCAATGATGCGAAAGTTGGAGGAATGGGCCCGCAGCACCAGGGCGGCCGGCTCAGCCAGGGCCGTCTCATAATCGCTGAGGTGCACCCGGTTGGTGGTGCCAATCTCAACCAGCCGGGCCCCGGACTGGGCCATGACGTCCGGAATACGAAACCCTCCACCGATCTCCACCAGCTGGGTGCGGGAAATAATCACCCGACGCCTCCGGGCCAGGGCGCTGAGTGCCAGCAGCACCGCGGCGGCATTGTTGTTGACCACCAAGGCAGCCTGGGCTCCGGTGATGCGGCAAAGCAGCTCCTCGGCATGCACCGTGCGCGAGCCGCGTTCTCCACGCTGCAGATCGTATTCCAGGGTGCAGTAACCGGCAGATAACCCGGCAGCAGCCTGGGCAGCGGCAGCGCTCAACGGGGCCCGGCCCAGATTGGTATGCAAAATCACCCCACTGGCATTGATGACCCCAACCAGGGTCGGGGCCAACCATTGTCCGGCCAACCGGCCTGCACGCTCCAGCAGTTCCGCCGCAGCCGGGATGGGGGTCCCGCGGGTAAATTCAGTCCGGATGGCCGCCAGCGTGGCCCGAACCGCCTCCAGCAGCAGCGGGCGACCAAACTGCGCCATCAATTCCTGCGCCTCCGGCTGCTGCAGCAAGGCATCAACCGCCGGCAGGTGGCGCAGATCACTCATCGGGCGATCCGTCAGCCGATCCATCCAATGATCCGTCAAACGATTCAGCCGACGATCCGCCAACGCTCCTGCCAGCGGCCTCACCGGCTGACGCATCGGGGGCTGTTTCCGGGGGTGTCCAGCGGCTGCGCTCCCGCATACGCAGTAAAAATTCGATCGCACCCAGGGCCAGGGCAATGAAAATAATCACTGGCACATTGAGCACGCGCCCCAACTGCAGCCAGGTCAGCAGGCTGGCCATGACGCCAAACCAGATCGCCTGGCGCACCACCACCCCGGCATCGGCCGGGGGCACCGAGGGGAAGCGGAGGTTCAGAAAATGTGTCACCGGGAGCATCAACCCACTGAAGGCGATGGTGATCAGGAAAAAGAACAGCCAGCGGGGGCCCAGGAGCGGCAGGGTGTAATAAAAAATGGCCACCAGGCCGCCAACGCCGGTGATGATCAGCAACAGACTGGTCAGCAAAACAGGCAGGAAGGGGGGGAGTTTGGGTGTTTCCATAAGGATTCATGAAATTATATCCCAGAAACTGCCAGCGCGGTGCTCGAGCGGCCATCAAATTGTGGTACAATGATGCAAATCTCATCCAGAGAGGTGGAGGGACCCGGCCCGTTGATACCTCGGCAACCGCGAAACAAGTCGCTGGTGCCAATTCCGGCAGAACCCGCCCCCGGCGGGAATTCTGGAAGATGAGTTAGACTGCGCGGTACGCATTCTGCCTCTCCATCCAGAGAGGCTTTTTTTATAGGAGGTTACGATGACCCAAGCTTACACCAACCGCCGCTACCTGGACGCCCTGGCTGAACGGGTGCTGATTTTTGATGGTGCCATGGGCACCAGTTTGCAGGGAATGAATCTGACTGCCGCCGATTTCGGCGGGGAGCGGACGATGGGCTGCAATGATTACCTGGTCATCACAGCGCCGGAGAAGGTGGCGGCCGTTCACCGCTCCTTCCTGGCAGTGGGGGTGGATGTCATCGAAACCAACACCTTCCGGGCCAACCGGCTGACCCTGGCCGAGTATGGGCTGGGAGAGCGCGTGGACGAGATCAATCTAGCCGCAGCGCGCCTGGCACGCCAGGCGGCGGATGAATTCAGCACCGCCACCGGACAGCCGCGGTTTGTGGCCGGATCCCTGGGACCATCCGGCCGGCTTCCCTCCATGAACGATCCCGAAATGGCCATCACCTTTGATGACCTGGCGGCCGTTTTCAAGGAACAGGCCCGGGCCCTGATTGCCGGCGGGGTGGATCTGCTGCTGATTGAGACCTCGCAGGATATTCTGGAGGTCAAGGCAGCCCTCGAGGGCATCCGGCAGGCGTTTGCGGCCAGCGGGACCTGGCTGCCAGTGCAGGCCCAGGTGACCCTGGACACCACCGGACGCATGCTGCTGGGCACCGACATTGCCGCCGTGGTGGCCATTCTGGAGAGCCTGCCAGTGGCTGTGATTGGCCTGAACTGCTCCACCGGCCCTGAACACATGCGCGGCGCGATCGCCTACCTTGGCGAACAGTCCCGCCGCCCGATTTCCTGCATTCCCAATGCCGGTCTGCCGCTGAATGTCGATGGCCAGGCCGTCTACCCGCTGGAACCGGAACCGTTTGCCGCAACTCTGGCAGAATTTGTGGAGCGCCACCGGATTAACGTGGTGGGCGGCTGCTGCGGCACCACCCCGGCCCACCTGCAGAAACTGGTCGAACGGCTGCGCGGCCAGGCCTCACCCGAGCGCCCCACCCTCGAAGTACCGCGGCTGGCCTCGGCAGTTCAGGCCATGGACATGCGCCAGGAACCCCGCCCGCTGCTCATCGGGGAGCGGTTGAACACCGCGGGCAGTGCCAAATTCAAGAAATTGATCCTGGCAGACGACTTTGAGGGGGCCCTGAGCATTGCCGCCCAGCAGGTTGACAACGGCGCCCATGCCCTCGATTTGTGCGTGGCCCTGACCGAGCGCCCGGAGGAAGCAGCCTTGATGACCCGGTTGATCAAAACTCTGGCCCCCACCACGCGGGTGCCGTTTGTGATCGACACCACCGAGGTGGAGGTCATGGAAGCCGCCCTCAAAGCCGCCCCGGGGCGGTGTCTGATCAACTCCACCCACCTGGAAGGGGGCCGCACCCGGGCCGAGCAGGTGTTCGCCCTGGCCCGGCAGTACGGCGCGGCGGTGATCTGCCTGACCATTGATGAACAGGGCATGGCAAAGACCGCCGAACGCAAACTGGCCGTGGCCCGGCGGATCCTGGACATGGCCACCAGTGAATTTGGCCTGCGGCCGGAGGATCTGGTGTTTGACGCCCTGACTTTCACCCTCGCAACCGGCGAAACGGAGTTTGCTGCCTCCGCCGTCGAGACGCTGGCAGGAATCCGGCACATCAAGGCGGAGCTTCCGGGCGTGCTGACCTCCCTGGGCGTGAGCAATTGTTCCTTCGGGCTGTCCGCTGCGGCCCGGTCGGTGTTGAACAGTGTCATGCTCTACCATGCCGTGCAGGCCGGGCTGGACATGGCGATTGTCAACCCGGCCCAGATCACCCCCTACGCGGATATTCCCGCTCCCGAGCGTGCCCTGGCCGAGGATCTGATTTTCAACCGGCGGCCGGACGCCCTGGCCCGGTTGATCGCCCACTTCGATCAGGTCAAAAATACCCCTCCCGGTGAACACGGCCAGGCGGCTTTTGAGGCCATGAAACCCGAGGAACGGCTGCACTGGTGCATTCTGCACCGCCAGCGGGAAGGGGTGGCCGAGGCCATCGATGAAATTCTGGCGCGCGCACCCGTGACGGAACGCGGCGACCGGGCGGTTGATATCCTCAACACCGTGCTGCTGCCGGCGATGAAATCCGTGGGAGATAAATTTGGCAGCGGCGAATTGATTCTGCCGTTTGTGCTGCAATCCGCTGAAGTGATGAAGCGGGCGGTGGCCCACCTGGAACAGTACCTGGAACGCAAGGCCGGGGTCAGCAAGGGCACGGTTGTCCTGGCAACCGTTTATGGTGATGTGCATGACATCGGCAAAAACCTGGTCAAAACCATCCTGGTGAACAACGGATATACGGTGGTGGACCTGGGCAAACAGGTCCCGGCCGAGACCATCATCACCCGGGCAGTGGAATTGAACGCGGACGCCATCGGGCTTTCCGCCCTGCTGGTCAGCACCAGCAAACAGATGCCCCTGATCGTCAATGAACTCAGCCGGCGCGGCCTGCACGTCCCGGTGCTGATTGGCGGTGCGGCGATCAATCCGCGCTTTGGCCGGCGTATCTTGCTC
>DAOQTN010000056.1:0-10318 GCA_035340555.1 Anaerolineaceae bacterium
GGTAAAAGGGCGGGCGGGCCTTTTCTGGTATAATCACGCGCACCAGGGCACTGCTCAATTTTTAAATTTTTGGGTGAGGGTGATGCAGCATGAAGTTTGTGGCGACTGATCTCCCGGGGGTTGTCATTGTTGAGCCTCAGGTATTTGGTGACGCGCGCGGCTTTTTTATGGAAACCTATCAGGAAAGCGCCTTTGCCGCGGCGGGCCTGCCCACTCACTTTGTTCAGGATAACCACTCCGGCAGCCGCCAGGGGATCCTGCGCGGGCTGCACTACCAGATTCAGCAGCCACAGGGCAAATTGGTGCGCGCTGTGGTGGGTGAAGTTTTCGATGTGGCGGTTGATCTGCGCAAAAGCTCGCTGAGCTTTGGCAAATGGTTCGGCTTGGTGCTGTCGGCGGAGAACCGGCGCATGTTATGGGTGCCGCCCGGCTTTGGGCACGGTTTCTACGTGTTAAGTGAATGGGCCGAGTTCGTTTATAAAACCACTGACTTTTACGCGCCACAGTGGGAACGTTCCTTGATCTGGAATGATCCCCGAGTAGGCGTTGCCTGGCCGTTGGTGGCGGGCCAGCCGCCGCTGCTCTCCGCCAAAGATGCCCAGGGACAATCCCTGGACGAGGTAGAAGTTTTTGACTAATTCGAGGAGTATCTCATGAAAAATGTGCTGGTCACGGGTGGGGCCGGATTCATTGGCTCCAATTTCATCCGGTATTTGCTCAAACAGGATCCCACTGTTCAGATCGTCAATCTGGATGCATTGACTTATGCCGGCAGCTTGGAAAACCTGAACGATCTGCCGGACTTCAACCGGCACCACTTTGTCCAAGGCGATATCTGTGATCGCTCCTTGGTGGATGATCTGCTTCACCGGCACCAGATCGACACCATCGTTCACTTTGCCGCGGAAACCCATGTAGACCGCTCCATCCTTGGCCCGGGACAGTTCATTCAGACCAACATCATTGGCACATTCACTCTGCTGGAAGCCGCCCGTCAGATGTGGCTGGCTGAAAACCACCTCCCGCTGGGGCTTGTCCGCTTCCACCATGTCTCCACCGATGAGGTATTTGGCACGCTCGACCCCGACGATCCGCCCTTTTGCGAGACCACGCCTTATTCCCCAAATTCCCCCTATTCCGCCTCCAAGGCGGCTTCGGATCATCTGGTGCGCTCTTACTGGCATACCTATGGCCTGCCGATTAGTATTACCAACTGCACCAACAACTATGGCCCGGCGCAGTTCCCTGAGAAACTCATTCCCCTCATGGTATTGAATGCCCGCGATGGCAAGCCCCTGCCGGTCTACGGCGATGGCAGGCAGATTCGCGACTGGCTCTATGTGGAAGACCACTGCGAGGCCATCCATGCCGTGATTACCCGCGGCCAGCCCGGCGATACCTACGCTGTGGGCGGCAACAATCAGCCGCCAAATATTGAAATCATCCACACCATTTGCGAGATCATGGATGAACTGCAGCCCGGCACACATTCGCCCCATGCGTCGCTGATCAAACATGTGACCGACCGCCCGGGTCATGACCGCCGCTATGCCATGGATATCACCAAAATCCAAACCGAATTGGGCTGGCAGCCCCGGCAGTCATTGAAAACCGGCTTGCTGCAAACAGTGCGCTGGTACCTTGAGCATCCTGAATGGGTGACGGCCGTGCATCAGCAATCGGACCTGCAGAGCTGGATGGCAAAAAATTATGGTAATCGGGGAGGCCGCCAATGAAAGGCATTATTCTGGCCGGCGGCAAAGGCACCCGCCTTTACCCCATCACCCTGGCGGTCAGCAAGCAAATGCTGCCGGTCTACGACAAGCCCATGATTTATTACCCTCTGTCGATGCTGATGCTGGCAAACATTCGTGAAATTTTGGTCATCAGTACCCCCGAAGACCTGCCCGGTTTTCGCCGCCTGCTGGGCAGTGGTGAGCAGTGGGGGCTCAAGTTTGCGTATGCCGAACAGGCCCAGCCCCGCGGTTTGGCGGAAGCCTTCATCATTGGCCGGGACTTCATTGACAACCAGCCGGCCTGTATGATCCTGGGTGATAATATTTTCTATGGTCACGGTCTGCCCGCCAAACTCAGCCAGGCAGCCCAGCTTACCGAAGGGGCCACGGTCTTCGCCTACCCGGTACGCGACCCCGAGCGTTATGGGGTGGTGGATTTTGATGAGAATTTCAAGGCGCTCAGTATTGAGGAAAAGCCCAAAAATCCGCGCTCCAACTATGCCGTGCCTGGCATCTATTTCTATGACCAGGAGGTCAGCCACATGGCAGCCTCCCTCAAACCATCCCCGCGAGGGGAACTCGAGATTACTGACCTCAACCGAATCTACCTTGAGCAGGGCAAACTACGCGTCGAAGTCTTGGGGCGCGGTGTGGCCTGGCTGGACGCCGGCACGCATGAATCCCTGCTGCAGGCAGCGACATTTGTCCAGACGGTTGAAGAGCGGCAGGGCATGATGATTTCCTGCCCGGAGGAGATTGCATTTCGAATGGGATTTATCACCCTGGACCAACTGCGTCAGCAGGGGGAGGCCATGTCGGGCAATGGTTATGGCCAGTATTTGCTGCGCCTGGTTCAAGAAACACTCAGGTGGTAGCCGGATGCGCATTCTGCTCCTGGGAAATTCCGGACAACTGGGTTGGGAACTGCAACGCGCCCTGCCCTGTCTGGGGGAGGTCACAGCCCTGGATTATCCCGAGGTCGACTTCTCCCAGCCCGACAGTCTGCGAGGTGTGGTGGCCTGGGCTGATCCATCGGTTGTGATCAATGCCGTTGCCTATACAGCGGTTGATCGGGCCGAGCAGGAACCCTGGCTGGCCCAGGCGGTGAACGCCACGGCCCCCGGAGTCCTGGCTCAGGAATGTGCCGTCCGGAAAGCCGTTTTCATTCATTACTCGACGGATTATGTGTTTGACGGCCTGAAGGATGCCCCATACACGGAGGATGATCAACCTCATCCCCGGGGTGTATACAGTCAGTCCAAGTGGGCTGGCGAGCAGGCGGTCCTGGCGGTGGATTGTGCCGCCCTGGTGCTCCGAACCAGCTGGCTGTACTCCTGCCGGCGGGATAATTTTGTCCTGAAAGTCCTGCAATGGGCGCGTAAAAATCCCATGGTTCGGATCGCTGCGGATCAATATGGCAGTCCAACCTGGGCCCGTTTGCTGGCGGAAATTACCGCCCAGATGCTGGCTGGAAGCACCGCCTGGCCGGATTACTTTCAGCAGCGCCGGGGAATTTATCACCTTGCTGGCGAAGGCTCTGCCAGCCGGTATGAATGGGCCGAGGAGATCCTCAAGCTGGATCCCCGGAAGGAAGAGTGGCTTATGCAGCAGCTGCAGCCGGCTGCAGCTGCTGATTTTCCCGCGACGGCACCCCGCCCAATGAACTCGGCTTTGAATTGTGATCGGTTTGCCAAGACCTTCGGCCTGCGGCTGCCTGCCTGGCGGGAAGGCCTGAAGCTGATGATGGCGCAGGGATAATGTTATAATGCGGTTGGGCCCACCCGGGCGCGGTAACAGCCGGTGCGGGTGCCTCACTCGTGGATATGATGAGATGGAACATGCCTAATCCTGCTTCAGTCACGGTATACGACAGTGAAGACCACAGTTCCCTGGTGCGCTTTATCGCCAAAAGCGTGCGGGATGTTTATAGCTTCCGGTTTGCCCTGCGCAATTTTGTGGTTAATCAGCTGCGCACCCGCTACCGCAAATCCTTTCTGGGATTCTTATGGAGTTTGCTGAACCCACTGATGTTCATGGTTGTGCTGGCGGTGGTTTTTTCGACCGCGTTCAAACAGGACATGCGCACTTATGGGATCTATATCTTCAGCGGCTTGATACCCTGGCTGTTTATCAGTCAGAGCATCCTGGCCGGAGGACAGGTTTTCATTAATGCCGAAGGCTTTTTGAAAAAAGTGTATGTCCCCAAGCTGTTGTTTCCCCTCTCTCTGGTGTCAACGGAGACGGTCAACTTTTTCTTCAGCTTGATCGGACTGTATATTTTTGCCCTGGCCCTGGGCTCACCGCTCAGGTGGACCATGGCTTTGCTTCCCCTGGTGATTTTGATCACCTTCCTGTTCAATCTGGGCTGTGTCATTTTGGTGGGAGTGGGGACGATCTACTTCCGTGATCTGAGCCATATCATTGTCATTGTTTTTCAGGCCCTGTTTTACCTGGTGCCGATCATCTACCAGGTTGAGATGTTCCCGGAACCGGCCCGCAAGCTGTTTTACCTCAACCCGTTTTACTACTTCATTAACTTGTTTCGGATCGTCATTTATGGCCAGCCGGCCATGACCTGGCTGGACTGGCTGATACCGCTTGGATTGGCGCTGGCGGTGTTACTGCTGGGATTGATTGTGCTGAAACTGCGTGACCGGGAGATTGTATACCGTCTATGAGTGCCAGAATATCCATCCAAAACGCGTCGTTGCGCTTTCAGATATTTTCCAATCCCACCCCTACACTCAAGGAGGCGGTGCTGAATTTGGTGCTGCGTCGTCCCCGGGTGGCCCACTCACGGGATTTTTACGCCCTCAGGGATATTAATCTGGAGTTTGCAGGCGGCCAGCGGGTGGGGATTATTGGCCTGAATGGGGCCGGCAAATCCACCCTGCTAAAAATGATTGTGGGCATTTATGCGCCGCAGACCGGCCGGATTGAGGTTGAGGGCCGGGTGACCCCCATGATCGAAATTGGCACCGGATTCGATGTAGAACTGACCGGGCGGGAGAATATCTACGTCAACGGCGCCATCCTTGGCTTTTCCCCCCAGGAGATGGCGCGACGGGAACAAGCTATCATCGATTTTTCTGAGTTGGCGCAGTTTATCGATGTGCCGGTAAAATATTATTCCACGGGCATGTATGGACGGTTGGCGTTTTCAATTGCCACCATGACCAACCCGGAAATATTATTGGTGGATGAAATCTTTTCAGCCGGTGATGCTCATTTTGTCGAAAAGGGCTCCCGCCGGATGAAGGAAATGATGCACGGTTCCCAAATTGTACTGTATGTCTCCCATTCCCTGCAGCACATGACCGAATTATGCAACCATGTTGTGGTGTTGCACCATGGGCAGGTGGTTAATCAAGGTGAGCCTGAAGCAATGGTGGCGTACTATATGAACACAATTGTCAATGCTGGATGATGTTCACACAAGGAGAATGATCAATGGATCCGATTCAATTGTTTGTCCCGACTTTTCGCGTTGAAGAGACGCTGGACCAAATTCGAGTCTGTCTTGAAAAGGGCTGGACCGGTCTGGGATACAAGACCCTGGAGTTTGAAGAGGCCTGGAAACAATATACCGGCCTGCCGCAGGCCCATTTCCTTTCCTCGGCCACAGCCGGACTGCACCTGGCGGTTGCCATGCTCAAACACACCGATGGCTGGGCGGATGGCGATGAAGTCATTACCACACCGCTGACCTTTGTATCCACCAACCACGCCATTTTGTACGAAGAACTGACCCCTGTTTTTGCAGATGTGGATGAAAGTCTTTGTCTTGATCCAGCCTCAATTGAGGCCCGGCTCAGCCCGCGCACCCGGGCGGTGATTTTTGTGGGTCTGGGCGGCAATACCGGCCGGCTGCGGGATGTCATCGCCCTCTGCCGCAAGCATAACCTGCGTCTGATCCTGGATGCGGCTCACATGACCGGCACCCGCTGGCTGCATGGCAATCACGTGGGTGGGGAAGCTGATGTGAGCGTCTTCAGCTTCCAGGCGGTCAAAAATCTACCGACAGCTGATTCGGGCATGATTTGTTTTGCCGACGAAAAACTGGATGCCGAGGCCCGCAAATGGACCTGGATGGGCATCAACAAGGATACCTATGCCCGGACTGCCGCCCAGGGATCCTATAAATGGTATTACGATGTTGAGGTGGAGGGCTTCAAATACCACGGCAATTCGATCATGGCGGCCATGGGGCTGGTGGCAATTAAATATGTTGATCAGGATAATGCCTATCGGCGACAGATTGCTGCCTGGTATGACGAGTATCTGGCTGATGAACCCCGGATTGTGCGCATTCCCATGTCAGCTGACTGCATTCCTTCACGCCATTTGTATCAAATTGAGGTGGATAAACGCGACGAGGTCATGCTGGCCCTTAATCAGGCCAATATTTTCCCGGGAGTCCATTACCGCGATAATACCCTGTACCGCATGTACCACCAGGCGTTTGGAAGCTGCCCGCGATCTCATGCTGCCAGTGAACGGATTATTTCACTGCCCATTCACATGCGGTTGACTTATCAACAGGTCCGCTACATCACCGATCAATTGAAACAAATCGTCCGCTATCTGGATCGGGGTTAGGAGACGCCGCTATGATGAATTGGAATGGCAGAAAAGTTCTTTTAACCGGCGCGGGTGGTTTTATTGGCAGCCATCTCTGTGAAGCGCTGGTGGCCCGCGGGGCTGATGTGACGGCGTTGATCCATTACAATTCGCGCAACGATTGGGGCAACCTGGAAATGGTGGATCCAGCCTGCAAAGCCGCGATCCGGGTGGCCGCCGGCAACATCGAGGATTCTGATTTCGTTGCCCGCCAGGTGCGTGGCCAGGCGGTTGTTTTTCATTTGGCGGCGCTGATTGCCATTCCTTATTCCTATGCCGCCCCGCTCAGCTATGTCCGCGCCAATGTGGAAGGCACCCTGAATGTGCTGGAGGCCGCCCGGGAGTATGGGGTGGAACGCGTCGTGCACACCTCCACATCGGAAACCTATGGGACGGCAATCTACGCGCCAATTGATGAAAAACATCCCCTGCAAGGTCAATCCCCTTATTCGGCATCCAAGATTGCTGCAGACAAGATAGCCGAAAGCTATTACCTGTCCTTCAATACCCCGGTGGTCACACTGCGACCCTTCAACACCTACGGCCCGCGACAATCCGCCCGGGCAGTCATCCCCACCATCATCACCCAGGCGCTGACCCAGGAGGTCATTCGATTGGGATCCCTGGACCCGGTGCGGGACATGAATTATGTCAAGGACACGGTCAATGCCTTCATCCGGGCCGCCGAGGCCCCTGAACAGGCGCTGGGACAGGTGATCAATGCCGGCTCCGGGCGCGGGGTCACGATTGGCGAATTGGTGGATATCATCCAGCGGTTGCTGGGAACGCAGAAGGCGGTTGTCCAGGAGGATCAACGCCTGCGCCCGGCCAAGAGCGAAGTTTTCCGTTTGATTTGTGACAACCGCAAGGCTGCGGCGGTCATGGATTGGACCCCCCAGTACACCCTGGAGGATGGACTGGCTGAAACCATCGCATATCTGCGCAGCCACCTCCACCTGTATAAAACCAACCAGTACACCATCTGAGGAACAACCCGATGAAAGCCGTCATTCTTGCCGGGGGCAAAGGTGCCCGCTTGCGCCCCTACACAACCGTCATTCCCAAACCCCTGATGCCGGTGGGAAATTACCCGATCCTGGAGGTTATTCTGCGGCAGCTGCGCCATTATGGCGTGGATGAAGTGATTCTGGCTGTTGGGTACATGGCGCAGCTTTTTCAGGCATTTTTCCAGGATGGCGAACGTTACGGTCTGAAAATCAGCTACTCTCTGGAAACCGAACCTCTGGGCACAGCCGGCCCCTTGAGCCTGCTGATTGATCGTCTGGATGAGGATTTCATGATCATGAACGGCGATTTGCTGACCACCCTGAACTACCGCCACCTGTTTGAGTTTCACCGCCAAAAAGGCGCAGCAGCCACATTGGGACTTTATCAGCGGGAAGTGAAAATTGACTTTGGTGTGGTGGATGTGGACGAGCAATCACAGCTGGCCCGGTACACAGAAAAACCGACCTTCCACTTTAAAGTCAGCATGGGGGTAAACGTCCTGAATGCCCGGACCGTGCGTCCCTATCTGCAGCCAGGAAAATATCTGGACTTGCCGGATTTAATGATGCGGTTGAAGAGTGACGGTCACCCGGTTTATGCCTACAGTGAACCCTGTTACTGGCTGGACATCGGACGGGTGGATGATTACCAGACGGCCAATGAAATCTTTGAATCCCGCCAGACCGAATTTATGCCCGGAGAGGCCATCCCGTGAAGGTTCTGGTAACCGGTGCCAGTGGTTTTATCGGCACCCATCTGCTGGGACTGCTGGCCGCCGAAGGGGTGCAAATCACCACCCATGGCCCGATCCCGGGTGTTCTGGGAGAGCACTGTGGCATCCCTTTTGAAGAACTGCCCGATTTTACCCGGGCTGTTGCCGAAATTTCACCGGATTATGTCATTCACCTGGCTGGGGTGGCCAATGCCCCCAGCTTCCCGGCCTTTTATCATGTCAATGTTTCCTACGCCATCAACCTGTTCCAGGCCCTGGAGGCTGCCGGGTTGAAGGACCGCCCCGTCCTGCTGGTGGGGACGGCGGCTGAATATGGTCAGGTTCCGGCTGAGGCACTCCCCATCACCGAAGACACCCTGGCCCGCCCGACTTCTCATTACGGGGCCAGCAAGCTGGCCCAGACGGCCCTGGGCCAGGCATTGGCCCAAGAGGGCCGCCCGGTTCTGGTTGCCCGGCCATTTAATGTCATTGGTCCAGGCATGGGGGAACATCTGTCGCTCCAACGCTTTGCCCGTTTGATCCTGGAGGTCAAACGGGGATTGATCCCGCCGGTCATTGAGGTTGGCAATCTTTCCGCCTACCGGGATTTTGTTGACGTGCGGGATGTCGTCAGTGCGTTCTGGCGGCTGATCCAAACTCCGGCAGCCTATGGACAGATCGTCAATGTTTGCACCGGCACGCCTGTGTTGATGCAATCAGCGCTGGACGCCCTGCTGGATGTTTCGGGCGTGGCGGCTGAAGTTCGTATCAACCCGAAATATTTCCGCTCCGGGGATGTTTCAATTAATTATGGGAGTCCGGCCCGGCTCCAGCAGTTGACCGGGGTGACGCCGGCTCATTCATTTAGGATGACCCTTCAGGATATCTGGAATCAGCTTGATCGCGAGGTTTAGCCGGCATGACCAAACGCCCTGTCCCTTCATTTAAAAACGATAAAGTGCGCCTGCGGCTGCTGACGGCTGAGGATCTTGAGATGACCCTCAACTGGCGCAATCAGGACCACATCCGCAAGTGGTTTTTTCATTCGGACATTATTGAAATTGGACCGCACCGGCGCTGGTTTGAACAATACCAGGAGCGGGACGATGACTTCGTCTTTGTCATTGAGTCTGTGGCTGATAATTACCTGCCGGTGGGACAGATTGCGTTGTATCACATCGATTGGGCTGCCCGGCGGGCGGAGTACGGCCGGATCATGATCGCAGATCCGGCGGCCCGGGGCAAGGGATTGGGACGGGCCGCCACCCGGGCGATTTTGAAAATCGGATTTGAATACTTCCACCTGCAGGAAATTTACCTGGAGGTGCTGGAAAACAACCAGAGTGCCCGGGCAGTCTATGCCGACTGTGGTTTCAAGGTGATGGCAATCAAGGACGGTGTGGTGCAGATGAACATCCATCCCGGAGAGGTGCAATGAAGTTCGCCGACTTTTTGGAAGACCGCCACATCTTTGAAAATGATCATGCCCGGCGCCAGCCCTTGGTGAGCATTGTGCTGCCGACCTATAACCGCAGCCGGGAGGGCCTCTTGAAGCCCTGCATTGATTCGGTGCTGGCGCAAACGTTTGCCAATTTTGAACTGATCATCCTTGACGATGCCTCGGACGACGACAGTGCCGATGTCATTCGTCAGTATGCCCGTCAGGATTCCCGCATTGTGGCGGTGTTTCATGAACACAACAGCGGCCTGCCGGCACTGCGCGCGGACGAAGGGATTTTACTGGCTCGCGGTCAATCAATTGCCTTTATTTTTGATGACAATACCTGGCAGTCGGATATGCTGCAGACCATGCTGACTGCCGCCCAGCAGTCGAACGCGGAAATGGTTGTCGGTCAGGTCACACTACCTTCTTCCAATGGGGCCCGGGTTTTGGGCGGACTGCCATTAACGGAAGATCTGTTTTTTACATTCAACAGCATCCCGAATGGGGCGGTATTGTGCCAACGCTCATTCTTTGAGCATTATGGTTTGTATGATCCCCATCTGCTGCTGCGGCGGGTGTGTGATTGGGATCTGTGGCTGCGCTCACTGCGTTTGGGGGCTCAGATCATTACCATCCCCCAGGTGGTCGGCACAGAAAAGGGCTTGAAATCAGCGCAATCTCTCGGAAACACGGTGCGGTGGGACCGGAAGGTTGCCCTGGCTTATATGACCGATCCCAATACGGCGGCAGCCCGGCGGGCGGCTCTCCTGCCCGGGGGCATCCTGGATTACAATCCAT
>DAOQTN010000057.1:0-10302 GCA_035340555.1 Anaerolineaceae bacterium
ATTTGATTGTTTTGGATATCATGCTGCCGGACATTGATGGCTACGGGGTGTGCCGCACCTTGCGCATGAACACCCGCACCAGCCATATTCCAGTGATCTTTCTGACCCAGAAGGATGAGCGGAGTGATCGCCTGCAGGGATTGGAGCTTGGCGCTGATGACTACATTACCAAACCATTCGATATCGAAGAGTTGAAGTTGCGGGTGCAGAACGCGATTGCCCGAGCTGAGCGCGAAAGCCTTACTGATCCGCAGTCTGGTTTGCCGGCCGGGCGGATGATTGAAGACCAGCTCCGCCGAATGATTCGCCAGAAGGGTTGGGCATTCATGGACATTCGAATTAATCATTTCGATCCATTCAAGGATGTCTATGGGTTTATTGCAGCCAATGATGCCCTGCGCTTTACTGCGATGTTGATTGGTGAAGTGACCGATGAACTGGGCAATGATAGCGATTTTGTGGGCCATGCGGGCGGTGACAACTTTGTCTTGGTTACCTCAGAAGAGCGTTCTGCAGCCATTCGACAGCGGCTCAAGGAACGTTTTGCTGAGGCGGTGCTGGCTCATTACAGTTTCATGGATCGCCAGCAGGGTTATATTAATGTGACTGATAAAAACGGTCAAACCACCCAAGCTCCCTTGATGACTTTGGCTGTTGGCGTTGTATCGCCGACCACTCATTCATTTGCCGATATTCGAGAGATTACAGAACTGGCTGCAGAAGAACGTCGGCGCGATACTCAGTAAGTCCACTGAGACTGAATGTTTTACCATAGCGAGTATGTCCTGGCGGTGCTTTTTATCCTGGTAGCCCTGCTCCTACTTGGGCTGGTCTGGATTTTATTGCGTTCTGCGCGCCGGCTGCGCCCAATACTGCAGGCGCGCCCCCCAGTGGATCTGCCTGTCACTCCAGCCGAAGCTCATTCAGAAGCAGTGCTGGTTATTGAGCCGGGGGGCCGGGTCTTGTCCATCAATGCTGCGGCCAGACAATTGTTTGGTATGCAACCTGGGGAAATGCCGAATTTGGAACGTCTTGCTCGCCGCTTGCGACCTAGCGAACCGTTTATCAATCTTTGCGCTGCGGAGGGCCAGGCCCGATTTGTGCTGGAAGGAAAGGCGTTGCAGGGGGTGTCCTACAAACTGGCGCTTGAACCGGAAGCGGTGATGGTGGTTTCTCTCCGTTTACCCGGAGATGAGGCTCGTTCCAGCAGTACAGCCGTGGCGCAAAAGCTCCAAAATGCCCCTTCCTTTCTGGCTGCCATGTCGGCCGATTTGGATATCGACGCCACCATTCTGGCGATCCTGCAGAGTGTGGATAATCTGATCGACTCTGATGTGGTTGAAATTACCATTTGGGATGCTGGTAAGGAGCATCTCACCCCTTACCGCATGGTGGCCACCCCGGGGGCTGAACCCCGGCTTGACAAGCCCAGTCAACGTTATCGCATGGGGGAGGGCTTTTCCGGTCAATTGATTCGAGAGAAGCAGCCTTTATTGATAACCGATACAACAACTCGGCCAGAATTGCGGCAGGCTGCTGATCCGGTTTCTTTTCCCTTGCGATCTTATGTGGGCCTGCCGCTTATGGTGGGATCGACTTTTGTTGGAACCCTTGAGCTTGGAGCAGTGACCCGCGGGAACTTCCAACAGGAGGACCTGGAACTTTTACAACTGCTTGCTCCCCAAGCAGCAGTTGCCATCCACAATACCCTGCTCTACAACCGGGAGCGTTACCGCACAGCCGAACTGGCCGGACTGGCCGGGTTGGCTCAAGCATTTACAACCATCAGCGACCCTTCCTCCTTGTTTGATCGGCTGCTTCACAGCATCTCACCGCTTGTCCCGGTTCAGATCTTGGGATTCCTTCTGTACAATGAGACAACCCGCCGGCTTGAAGGCCAGGCTCCAATCATTGGTTTGCCGGAGCAATTCATGGACCTCTATAATACAGAGGTTGCGCCCGATAGTCCCCTTGAAAAAGCGCTGCTGGATCAAGATCTGATTATTACCAGCAATGCCATGGAGGATTTACAATGGCAAACGTTGGGTATCGATCAACTTGCCCGTGGGGCGTCTCTGCGTGATACTGCCCTGATTCCGCTCAATGCCAGTGGACATACCCTTGGCTATTTACAAGCCTCCAACCATACAGACGGCAGCACAACCTTTACCCAGGATGAACTCCACTTACTATTGATTGTTGCCAACCAGGCTGCATCCATTATTGAAAATTCTCGCTTGGTGCAACAATCCCGCTTGCGGGCTCAACGCGCGGAAGCATTGCGCCGCATTACTGGACTGGCTTCCTCCGCGGCGACTTTGGAGGAAATTTTCCTGTACTCACTGCAGGAATTGGCGCGGCTGCTGCATGTGGATTTGGCTCTGGCCTTTGTACTGGATCAAAACCGCAAACAGTTGAGTCTGCTGCGATCGGCTGTGATTGGCGACCTGCCGGAACTTCCCGAGCATGCCCGCAGCCTTATGGTGGAGGATGCGCAATTCCCATTTACGGTTACCGGGGCTCAATCCACCATTAACGCGCCCCAATTGAATTCCAGCACGGCAATAATTCCGTTTTACCAACAAATCTTCAAAGCTGCTGGTGTGCAGTCCCTGCTGGGAGTCCCCCTGGTGGTACGCGATGAGGGCGTTGGGGAGATGTGGTTTGCCAGCAGTAATCCTGATTTCTTTAATCAAGCGGATATTCAGGTTCTGACCACGGCGGCTGGTCAACTGGCTGGCGTGGTTGAACAGGCTTTTCTGGTTGCTCAAACAGATGCCAGCCTGCGCCGACGGGTGGAGCAGATGACCGCCCTGACCCGCATCAGTCGTGAATTAAGCACGTCTTTGGATCTGCAATCCCTGCTCCAACTGGTATATTCGGAAGCCCTACGCACCACGCGGGCCGATTGTGGCACGATTACCCTGTTTGATTTGAGTCGACCTGAGACCGAAACGCCGCGCGTCCGTTTTTCGGTGGGGGATCCGGCGGGGCGGGAATTGACAGAGTTGGAGCGACATGTACTGGCCCAGACACAGCCTTTAACCCTGCCCGACGTCACCAAGCAAGCTGATTTTATTGCAAGTCATGAAGGAATTGCATCGGCAATGATTGTGCCGGTGATTTATCGTCAACGTCCGGCTGGTTTGATCACTCTGCATGGCAAAACCACCGAGCGTTTCGATGAGGATGCCGTTGAAATCGCCAAGTCTCTGGCTGCACAAGCGGCCATTGCACTGGGCAATGCATTTCAATTTGAAGAAGAATCCCGGCGTGGTGAACTGCTTCGCCGTCAGGTGGATACCATTGGGAAACTCTTCCAGGTTTCCAAGGTGATGCGCCCGGCCCAAAATGTTGAAGAGGCCCTGACTGCAATTGCCAATGCGATTAGTGAAACCAGTCGCTTTAAATTTGTGGTCATTAGCTCGGTTGACAACTCAACCGGCACCATGCACCGCCTGGCGAATGCAGGACACCCTCCCGAGGTTTGGGCTGAAATGCAGACTCGCCGAAATCCTTGGAATGCTGTTGAAACCCTTTGCCAGCCCGAATTTCGTTTTGGTTCCTGCTTCTTCATTCCAGCTGACCGCCGTCCGGTGGTGACGCAGGATGTCCATTTTATCAGCATGCTTCCCACAGAGGAAACCCATGAGCAGGATGCCTGGAATACCAAGGACTTGCTCTTTGTCCCGCTGTATGATGCTGAGGGACTGCCCTTGGGTTTGGTTAGTGTGGATGGACCTGCCGATGGACGCCGACCGGATCGGCCCACACTTGAAGCATTGGAACTCTTGTCCATGCAGGTGGGCGTTGTTTTGGAAAACAGCCGCCTGACTCAGGCGCTGCAGGAACGGACGAACAGCCTTCAGACGCGCGCCGATGGTTTGGAGGTGGCCTTAACCGGAGCCCAGCAAAGTCTACCACTGCTACTGAATCGTCAGTTGGAACAAACAATTACCATTCAATCGCTGCATCGTCAAAATCAACGGATTCAGGATGGACTGGAATTAACGGAGCAGGTCACCACCCAGTCGGACGCATCCAGTTTGCTGCGGATGCTGGCCAGACAGATTTTGACACGCTTTGACCTTCAAACCGCCTTAATTGGTGAACGTGTCGGTACGGAAATGCATCTTGTGGATGTCATCGGAGCTTTGCCGGCAGGTGCCAACCCGCAAGCCTTGTTCGGTCAAAGAAATCCCCTGCGTCAGGTGCTGCAGGATGGGCAGCCGTTACTGGTCTCCTTGTTGGAACATGAAGCAGAATGGAAGAATATTCCATTGCTGAATGCCTTTGCCACCCAAAGTTTCATTGCCCTGCCGTTGCCCGTTACCGAGGAGCGTTCGCTGGCATTACTGGCTGTTGGCAATGATCCCCTGCCAGAATTTACGACCGAGGATCGACATTCTTATGCCCGGTTGATCCGTCAGGTCACCATCAGCTTGCAGAACCTGGAGCTGCTGAGCGAGACCAGACACCGCCTCAATGAGATGAATCTGCTGTTTGATTTCAGTCGTAAACTGGGCAGTCTGGATCCGGCCAACATTCTCAAGGTCCTATTGGAAAATGCACGGGAGGCCATTCCGTCGGGCACAGCGGGTTGGGTTGGGCTCCTGAATAAAGATGGACAGTTGGTCCCGCTTGCTGCCAATGGATATGCTGATTCAGGTGCCATGCTGGAAATGCGCTTCCCCTTGGACGTTTCCGGGCAAAGTCTGCCGGTTCATGCGTTTCGCGCCAATCGTCCATTGCGGATGGATGAGTTGAATTTCGTCCAGGAATACACCCTCTCGGCAGACGATCTTATGCGATATCGCCGGGCCACTGGCGGTGGGCTGCCAATTTCAACCCTGGCGACCCCGATTGGACTTGGTGAACATGCCCTGGGGGTACTTGTTTTGGAAAACTTCGCTGCCACAGGAGCTTTTACTGCTGAGGATGAGGGCATCACCCAATCATTATCCCAACAAGCCGCCCTGGCCCTGGATAATGCCCGTCTTTTGGAAGCTGCCGAACAACGCGCTGCCCAGCTTCAAGCTTTAACCGAGGTGGCTGGTACGATTACATCCAGCCTGCAAACCAAGGATTTAATTACGTCCTTGTTGGATCAATTGGGATCTGTGATCCCCTATAATACGGCCACCCTCTGGCTGCGCACAGGCAATGATGTTGCAGTTGCTGCTGCTAGTGGGTTTGCCGACAACGAGAGTCGTCTGGGACTGTCAGCCCGGGTTGAAGACAGTCTGTTGTTTCAGGCGATGATCGCAACAGGGCAGCCCATTTCAGTTCCTGATGTGCGTGAGGATTCCCGCTTCCCCAGTCTGTTGGAACCTGATCACTTTTCCTGGCTTGGGATTCCATTGTTGGCCAAAGGTCAGGTCATCGGCCTGATCGCTCTCGAGAAAACTGAACCCGGCTTTTACACTCCCGAACATATCCAAGGGGCAACCACCTTTGCTGGTCAGGCGGCGGTGGGTTTGGAAAATGCCCGTCTGTTTGAAGAATCCGTCCGCCGGGCGGGCGAACTTGATCAGCGCTCACAACGTTTGGCGCTGCTTAACCGCCTTTCCAGTGAATTGGGTGCATCATTGGACGTGGATTACATCCTGAAGATCACCTGTCAGCAACTGCTCAGTGCCATGGGCGCCAACCGTGTGGCGGCAGTCATGTTGGGCGATGGCGGACGACTGACGTTGCAGGCTGAAGTCCCCGGCGGCGGTGAGCGTCTGCCGCGGCAACTGCCGGTAACAACTCTCTTCACCCGCTTGATTGAATCGCAGGGCGTTTTCTCAACAGCTGACGCAGCTGCCGAAGCTGACCTCCTGCCGATATATGAAACCTATTTGAGCCAGCGGCATACTCGTTCCCTGCTCATTGTTCCCTTAATGACTGGCGCCACGCTCCATGGCTGGTTGCTGGTTCAATCGGTTGAAGTATATCGTTACTCTCTGCCAGAATTGGAACTGGCGCGAACAATCAGTAATCAGGCGGCCATTGCTATTCAAAATGCCCGCCTCTTCCTGGAGACCACCCGATTGAAGGAAGATTTGGAGCGCCGGGTGGAAGAACGGACGGCGGAGCTCAGCCGGGAACACCGCAATTCGCAAACTTTGCTGCGTATCAGCACTGAACTGTCTGCCAGCCTGGATCTGGACCAGGTGCTGGTTCGGACACTGTCGGTTCTTAATGAATCGATTGGTGCTGAGCAGAGTCTGATTGTGCTAATGGCCCGACCACAAAAATACTCGGCTGGTGAAGCGCTGGTGGATGTCGGTGCTATGACGGGAGACTCGCCGGAACAACAGGTAGCGAAGTGGGTGATCAAACGCCGCTCGGCGGCTGTGGTAGATGACATCACCACGGATGCCCGCTGGCAATTCCCGGCTGACCATCAATTCACCTATAAAAGCACTCTGGCAATTCCGCTAATTCTGGGTGAAGATGTCTTGGGCGCGCTGCTGATTTTCCACCATCAGGAGAATTTCTTTATACTGGAGCAAATCGGCTTGCTTGAAGCTGCCGTCCGCCAGATCAGCATTGCTCTCAATAATGCCGAATTGTTTAACCTCATTCGTGACCAGTCCGAGAACCTGGGTGGCATGCTGCGTGAACAGCAGATGGAAGCCAGCCGTTCACGCAGCATTCTTGAAGCTGTGGCTGACGGCGTGGTTGTCACGGATGCCAGCGGCGCGGTGACGCTTTTCAATCCGTCAGCAGAACGGATCTTGGATCTTAAAGCCGACGATGTCTTAAAACGGCCCTTGTCCCAGTTTGTGGGCCTCTTTGGCCACGCTGCCGGGGCCTGGTTTGCCACAATCCGAGCCTGGTCACAAAACCCAGCCTCCTACCAGCCGGGTGACGTTTATTCTGAACAAATGGATCTGGATAACGGGCGCGTGGTCTCTGTCAACCTGGCCCCAGTATTCTGGCGCTCCCAACTGCTGGGCACGGTTTCTACATTCAGAGATATCACTCATGAAGTTCAAGTCGATCGTCTAAAGTCGGAATTTGTGGCCAATGTCAGCCATGAACTTCGGACGCCGATGACCTCCATCAAAGGCTATGTTGAAATCATGCTGATGGGGGCAACTGGTGAATTGAATGCCCAGCAAAAACATTTCCTCCAGGTGGTTAAAGGCAGCACCGAGCGCTTGACCATTTTGATTAATGACCTGCTTGATCTTTCCCGGGTTGAAACCGGACGTGTCACACTGGCGATGCAATCACTGGATATGACCACGATAGCCCAGGCTGTTATGGCTGAGATGCAGTCTCGCTCTGAGAGCGAGAACCGTCCGATGACATTTACCTTGGATATTGCCGCGGACCTTCCGCCAGTCTTGGGTGATGCTGAACGCGTTCAGCAAATTTTGGCCAATTTGGTCCGCAATGGATATATTTACACGCCCCCTGGAGGTGAGGTTCAGATCCACATGAAGGCATTGGATGGGGAAGTGCAGGTGGATGTGGTGGATAATGGTATTGGCATATTGCCCGAGAACCAACACCGCATCTTTGAACGTTTCTATCGCGGCGATGATCCATTGGTACTGGCGTCGGCAGGGACCGGTCTGGGGTTGGCCATGGCTAAAACCTTGGTTGAAATGCACCATGGACGGATCTGGTTCTCAAGTGCAGGCGTCAGTGGCGCAGGCAGCATATTCTCCTTTACGCTGCCGGTTTATCCACAAGAGGAGGCATAGGACGTTTGGGATGGCTAAAATATTGATTGCTGAAGACGAGAAAGATATCCGAGATTTGATCACCTTTGTCCTGACATTTGCCGGACATCAGGTGACGGCAGCCGCCAATGGCGAAGAGGCTTGGCTGGCTGCCCCTACCGTGATGCCGGATCTGATCATGATGGACGTGCGCATGCCGCGCATGACCGGCTATGAAGCCTGTGAAAAGATGAAAACGGATCCGCGCGTCGCCCATATCCCGGTGGTCTTTCTCTCAGCTAAAGGACAGGAATCTGAGATACAAACTGGTCTCAGTGTTGGAGCCAGTGAATACCTGCTCAAACCTTTTGCACCTGATGAGCTGACCCGCCGGGTGTCCGAACTGCTGGTCAAATACGGGAAGTAAACGAAGAGGATTTTGGATTTTCTATCATGAGCGTCATTGTATTAAATGGTTCCGACATGGTGCATTATGAGGTGTTGGGGCGCGGTCGCCCCCTCATCTTCCTGCACGGCTGGGTCGGTTCCTGGCGCTACTGGATTCCCTCCATGCAGGCCGCGTCAATCAGTTTTCGCACCTATGCGCTTGATTTATGGGGCTATGGTGATACCACCAAAAACCGCCGCTACTCATTGGCTGATCAATCACAACTGCTGGATGGCTTTATGGATTATATGGGCATTGGGCGGGTGGCCTTGGTGGGACATGGTTTGGGCGCCTTGGTCGCTGTTTATTATGCTCTGACCCATACTGATATTGTGGATCGGGTGATGGCAGTGAGTTATCCCCTGGAAGAGGGCATGGTTAATGCCCGCCTTCGCACCAGCCCTCCGGCTGAACTGGCTGCCTGGCTGCTGGGCAAGACGCCCTTAACAGAACCAGTCCTGACTGATGCACCCAAGGCGGATGGACAGGCCATCCAGTTGTCCTTGGAAGATTATTCAACCAACGGTTTGAAGGATATATATAAAACCCTGTCGACGGCCTGCCTGTTTGTGAATGGGGAGAATGATCCGGCTGTACAGGTTCCGCGCACGGAGCAGATGGCTGAAATGTCAGAACAGTCCCACGCGGTTCTTTTTGAACAGAGTGGGCATTTCCCCATGCTGGATGAAAGCAGCCAATTTAACCGCCTATTGATGGATTTCCTTGCCCTGACTTCCGGTGAAAGCCCGCGCGACTTGCAGCTAAAAGATGAGTGGAAGCGGCGAGTTCGCTGATCCAGACAGTTCATTCCCCGTTACCGTGACAAAACGCCAATCTCATTATGTCAGTTGTCCTACAAATGGATCGGGCGGCGTAGAGGGGAGTGTGCAGTGGTATAATCTGCGCGCGGCCCATCCGCCATTTTTTCCTTGAGGAGCCCAACATGGGGAAAGTATCTGCCAAACAGGGGTTAAGCACGCTGGTTAATCATGTGGCCGAAGGTCATAATCCAATGCATGCACACGTGACCCCGATCTTTCAAACATCAACCTTCAGCTTCCCTGATGTTGCCACCGGTGCTTCGATTTTTAAAGGCGAAGAGCCGGGTTATGTTTACACCCGAATTGCCAATCCCAATCAGGCGCAATTATCTGCGAAGCTGGCTGTGCTTGAAGGCCTGGATTTGCTGCGGGCCCGCCCTGATGAGGAGCGCGAAGCGGTTGTGGACGCGCACGTCTTTGCCACTGGGATGGCTGCAGTCACTACGGCTATCCTGGCCCGGGTTCGCGCAGGACAAACGATTATTGCCCAAAAAGCGCTCTACTCGGCAACCTATAACTTTTTGCAGGAACTGGCGCCACGTTATGGTATTCGCGTCGTCTGGTTGGAAGACGATCTGAGCCTGCCGCGTTGGGAGGAAGCTTTTGCCGCCCACCCGGATGCTGTGCTGGCCTATGCGGAAACCCCGGCCAATCCCACGATGGCCATTGTTGACCTGGCAGCCGTTGCAGAACTGGCACACCGTTATAATGCCTGGGTGATGGTGGATAATACCTTTGCCACACCCTACTGCCAGCGCCCCCTTTCGCTGGGTGTCGATGTCGTCATTCATTCAACCACCAAATATCTCTCCGGTCACGGGGTTGTGGTTGGTGGCGCTGTCATCAGTCACCATGTCCAATGGATCCGCGGGGAACTCTATTCTTTCATGAAGATATTGGGCGGTACCCCCAGCCCCATGGACTGCTGGTTGACAAACCTTGGTCTGAAAACATTTGAACTGCGGATGCAAAAGCATTGTGAGAATGCCATTCAAGTGGCGCAGTGGCTTGAATCCCAACCCCAGGTGGGACGGGTCTTTTTCCCGGGCCTACCCAGTCACCCAGATTATGCAATTGCCAAGACGCAGATGTCGTCTTTTGGTGGCATGATTGCGTTCGAATTAAAAGGAGGGTTGGCTGCCGGCGAATCCATGATGAATCGGGTCCAACTGGCGACTCTGGCAGTCAGCCTTGGAAATGTGGATACACTCATCCAGCATCCTGCCAGCATGACCCATGCGGCCATGCCTGCGGCGGCTCGCCTGGCGGCTGGCATCACGGATGGTTTGGTCCGTCTCTCGGTTGGCGTGGAAAATGTGGCCGACATCATTGCCGACCTGGCCCAAGCACTGGTCTAGAATTATAGTTGCAA
>DAOQTN010000058.1:0-10289 GCA_035340555.1 Anaerolineaceae bacterium
CGGCGAGCTGGGGCCTTTTTCTAACGCCCGCCGAGATGGCAAAAATCGGCCGGTCATAAATCAACAGCAGGGCAAAGCGGGCGTAGAACAGCAGCCCAATCACGGCCGGCAGGCTCAGACCCAGCAGCAGTTCAATCAGGCGCCGGGTGGTCAGCACCAGGGCGGAGGAGCCATCGGCCACCTTCTGGCACAGCCGCGGGAAGAGGCTGACCACCACGCTCTGGCTGACCAGCAAGACGGGAGCCATGATCTGGTTGGCGGCGTTGAACAACCCCACCTGCACCTCGCCGTGCGACTTTGACAGGAACAGCGGCAGGATGCTGTTGGTCACGGCAATGACGCCCTGCAGCCCGATAAACGGCACCGCGCCGCGTGCCAGCCGCAGGAAAAGGTCGCGCTCCGGGCGGGTATCCGGCCGGACCACGTGCCGGGTCAGCAGCAGCCACTCCAGCAGCCAGGTGGCGGTGAAGCTGACCAGGAAGAGCACCCCGATCCAGTACAGGTCCAGCCCCGCGGCCAGGATCCACCAGGCGGCCAGGCCGCGCCCCAAACTGATGGGCACGTTGGCGGCGGTGATCCAGCGGATCTGCTCATGCGCCTGAAAGATGGCTTCGCAGACCGCCGAGAGGCTGTAGGGGATCAGGCCCACGGAGACCAGCATGATCAGCCGGGTCGTGGCGGGGGCGTAATCCATCCAGAATAAAAAGCCCAGCAGGAGCCAGAGTGCCAGGATCGAAGTCCCCAGGGCCACCAGGCTGCCCTGCACCAGGGTGGAGCCGCTGTCGGCCGGCTGGCGCGCCGTCTCACGCACCAGCAGCATTTTAAGCCCCAACGGGGCCAGGCTCTGCAGCAGGTAGAAAACAGTCAGGGTGATGGACATCTGGCCAAATTCATACGCCCCGAGGTAGCGGGCAATCAGGGCATACAGGACAAAGGTGATCGCCCGGTTGATCAGGTCATTGACCACCAGCGCGGCGGTATTGCCCACCAGGCGGGCGGCCAGGCTGCGGGTGGTGCGGGTGGTGCGGGTGCCCCCGGCGGGCAGGGCCTCAGGCGGAACCATGGCTGCCTCCTCCTGCCCCGGCTCCCCCGGCTGCTGCTCCTGCTGCTCCTGCTGTTCCTCCGACTCCCCCTGCTCCTGTTGCTCCTGCGGCGGCTCCTGCGGCTGCTTCTTCTCCGTTGCCGGAGCGGGTCATCGCATCCAGGGCCGAGACCAGGGCGGCCACCAGCCAGAGCGATTGGACCTGGGAGCGGGCATCAAAGATTTCCACCATCATGTGGGCCATCTGCCCGACAATGGCGGCGATCAGCCCCAGCGCCAGCGGCGAAAACAGGGGATGGTTGCGCGTCCAGCAGCGCCAGCCGCGCCAAAGGGTCAGCCCCAGAAATCCCAGGTAGGTCAGGATGCCCATCAGGCCGGTCTCGGCCCAGACCAGCAGGTACTTGTTGTGCACCACATACAGGAAGCCGCGGGTCAGCTCCGGAATCATGTACTGCTTCATATTGAGGACATAGTTGTTGGCCCCCACCCCCAGGAAGGGGCGGTCGCGGATCATCTCCCAGGCCAGCTTCATCAATGGGATGCGGGCCATGGCGGCGTTGGTGCGCATCCCGACCAGCCGGTCAAACAGAACGCCGCCAAACAGCACCAGGCCGACCACCGCCGCGAACAGCGCCACCACCACCACGCCGCTGGAAAGCCGGCCGCGCAGCCAGAGCATCAAGACCACAAAGATCACTGAGATGGCGAAGGCCATCCAGCCGCCCCGGGAGATGGTCAGCAGCAGCCCAAGGCCGCCCAGGCCAAAAGCGGCCAGGGCCCCCGCCCGGGCCAGGTTGGAAATGCGGCCAAAGGCCAGCCCCAGGGCCGGGGCCAGCAGCAGGCTGAAAAAGCCCGCGGCGACATTCGGGGAGCCCAGGGTGCCGGCCATGCGGCCGTAGCTGTTGACCGTCACAATGCCCAGCAGGTTGATCTGCAGCCCCAAAAAGCGCTGGGCGAGCACGATCAGCCCCTCCAGGGCCAGCCCGGCCAGCAAAAACAGCATGATGAACCAGACATCCCCGGCCGTGCGGGTGACAGAGACCACATAGACATACAACAGGACCATCTGCGCCAGAAAAAATATCTGAAACAACGCCCCCCGGGTGTCCTGGGCCACAAAAGTGGAGAGGCAGACCACCCCCATGTAGGCCAGCAGCGGCAAATTATCCGCCAGCCGCAGCCGGGGGTGGCTGTGCGGGCGGGCCAGTTCCTGCAGCAGATAGATGGCCAACAATCCGACCAGGGCCAAGGTGGTCAGGCCGATCATCCAGCCCTCGCGCATGCCCAGGGGTGAATTGGCCACCCGGGCACCCAGATAGACATCCCAGCGCAGCGGGATGTCGATCAGGATGGCCGCCAGCAGGACCTTCTTCAGGTTGCCGATGATCATCAAAGCGCAGCCCCCCGCCGCGGCCATGACCAACAGATACCCGACGCGCTGCGGCAGGCGGTCCTGCAGCACGGCCAGCGCACCCAGCAGCAGGCTGGCCAGCAGCGCGACGCCAATTTGCGCCAGCCATGCCCGGGGAGTCTGCCGGGTGGTGCGCCAGATGAAACTATTCAACCTGCCGGGTATATTCAATGATGATCTCCGCCGCCGTCCCCCCCGGGATGATCAGATCCAGCCGCAGCTGACCATCCTGAAGGGTGTAGGGGAACTCATGGCCGTTGACCGTCAGCCGGGCGATGGGCACGTCCGACGTCTCCGAACGAACCACATGAAAGACCGCCGCCGCCGGAGCGGGATTGGACAGGATCAGCCAGTGGGTGTACATCGCCACGCTGTAACTGCCATCGTCTTCCTGCTTGACCCGGCACAGCCGGCGGGCAATGTCGCCCAGGCTGCGCCAAGCCACCTCGCCCTCCAGGCCGTTGATCTGCCGGGCGACCGGGTCAAAAGCGTCCATCCCGGCGGCAAACAAGCCGCTGCCGTAGGGGTAGGTGTAGAACAGGGCCGGCTTGTCAATCAACAAGTCCAAAATTGAGGCCAGGATGTAGGGTTGGTAGGCCTGGTTTTCAGTGGGCATGCGCCGGATCAGGTTGGGAAAGCCGGCAAAATCGGTGACGGCCGGCTGCATGCCGTAATCCCAGTCGGCCGGCCGGAGCGCATCCAGCGGCAGGTCCTGGGTGTTGACGGTGGCCAGGTAGTTGTTGGCCTTGAGAAATATCAGGGTCTCGACCGGACTGATGCCCCCCGGGAAGATCATCACCCGGTCAAAGGGGATGCGGGTCAAATTTTCGTGCAGCTGCATGCGGGCCAGTCCCTCCAGGATGCTGCGCTGCTGGTCCTCCAGCGGCCGGGCCGGCAGCAGGGGGACAGTGGTGGCCTCCGGGGCCGGGGTGGCGTAGCGGTAGAACTCATAGCCCTGCCCGGTGTTGCCGTACTGGGCCAGGGAGAAATCGTCCCGGGCCGTCAGGAACAGGGCCACCACCTCCGGCTCGGACAGCTGCCAGTTTTGCGGGATCAAGGCCAGGGTGGTGTGGAAATCGTTGCGCCGCATCAATTCGAGCAGGGCGGTGTAATTGAGATCGTGGTAGGGCTCCATCAGGGCGCCCTCATCCACGGTCAGGTTGGCAAAATCCTGGGGGGCCTGCCAGGTCTCCGGTCCCAGGACATAGCGCAGCGTCAGCAGGGTGGGGATGATCTGGGTGAAGCTGGCGGCGCTGTAATAGACTTCGCGCAAGGCCACCACGTCCAAGCCCTGCCCGGTTTCACCCGAATCCAAATAGACCGCGCCGGCTCCGGCCGCGGCCGCCTGCCAGCGGGCAAAAACCGGGTAGGCGGTGCCGGTATTGTCCGTGGCGGAGATCAACACCGTGACCAGTTCCGGTTCGACCACGGTCAGGGCGAAGGTGTCCGGGGCCACCGCCTGGCTGGTGATGATATTCTGGCCGGTCAGTTCCCGGGTCAGCGCAGGCAAAGCCCGGCTGACCTGCCAGTCCTTGGTGGCGTCCTGCGGCCGGCTCACCCCCACCACCGCGCCCGCGGTCAGCCCGGCGATCAGATCGCCGTTCTGGGTATCATCCAGCTTGCCCACCAGGACCGACACGCCCTCCTGTTCAATCAGCGCCTGGATCACCGCCAGGTCCCCCCCGGACAGCAGCGGGGAGCGCTGATCCAGCAGCGTGGCATCCAGCCCGATCAGGGGATAGGCTGCTCCCTGCGGATCCAGCAGATCCCCGACTGCCAGCTCATCGCGCCCGGTGACGACCTTTTCGGCGCAGACCAGGCCGTAAAATTCAGCCAGACGGCGGAAATTGGTGGCAAAGCTGGAACTGCGGTCCGGATTGTACAACAACAGGACATCGGGGTTGTCAGCCCCCAGGGCCGGGCCCGGCTCCAAGGCGGGGCCGGCCGGCGTGGGGGTGGCCGAAGGGGCCGGACGGGTGGCCGTCGGGCCGGCCGTCAGCACCGGGCTGGTGTTGGAGGCCGTCGGGCTGGGCCGGGGGGTGGGCCCGGCCGACTCCGGGGGAGCGGCCGGGCGGTTTTGCAGTAAAGCCGCGGCGGCGATGCCCGCCCCAAGCAGCAGTCCCAACAGCAGCGCAGCCAGCAGTTCAGTCCGGCGCATGATCAGTCATCCTCCCGGTGGGGGCTATCCCTGATAAAACTCGTGCACGGCCGCGGCAACCGCAGCCAGATCATCCGCGGTCAGTTCGGCAAACATTGGCAGCGATAGGATCTCCCCGACCAGGGCCTCCGTCGCCGGCAGATCGCCCGCCCGGTAGCCCAGATAGGCCATGGCTGGCTGCAAATGAATGGGCACCGGATAATGAATCCCGGTAAAGATGCCCCGGGCCTTGAGGTGAGCCTGCAGTTCATCCCGGCGGGGGGCCCGGACCACAAACAGGTGGTAGACCGCCCGGCATTCGGGCCGTTCGGCCAGCAGCTGCAACGGGGTGCCGGCCAGCAGTTCGGCGTAGCGGGCGGCGTGCTCCCGGCGCAGGGTGTTCCAGTCCGCCAGATGGGGCAGTTTGACGCGGCAGACCATGGCCTGGATCTCATCCAGCCGGCCGTTGAGGCCGATCAGGGCATGCTGGTAGCGCACCTCCGAGCCATGATCCCGGATCATGCGGCAGCGGCGGGCGATCTCCGGGTCGTTGGTGGTGATGAAACCGCCCTCGCCGTAGGCTCCGAGGTTCTTGGAGTAATAGAAGGAGAAGGCGGCCCCATCCCCCAGACTGCCGGCCCGCCGGCCCCGGTATTCGGCGCCGTGCGCCTGGCAGGCATCCTCGATCACGCGCAGATCGTGGCGGCGGGCAATCTCCAGCAGGGGATCCATGTCCACCATTTGGCCGTACAGGTGCACCGGCAGGATGGCCCGGGTGCGTGGGGTGATTTTCGCCTCCAACTGGGCCACGTCCATCAGGCCCGTGTGGGGATCGATGTCCACAAACACCGGCCGGGCGCAGGCCAGGCAGATGGCCTCGGCAGTGGCAATGAAGGAGTGGGCGACCGTGATGACTTCATCACCGTGGCCGATGTCCATGGCCCGCAGCAGAATATGCAGCGCCGCGGTCCCGTCACTGACCCCGATGCCGTGCGCCGCCCCACAGAAGGCGGCAAATTCCGTCTCCAGGGCCCGCACGTTCTCCCCGAGGAAGAGTTGCATGCCGTCCAGGATGCGTTCCACCCCGGCCAGAATGTCCGCCTTGAGGGGGGCATATTGTTTTTTCAAATCGACAAATTGAATCGGGCACATCAGGATTTCCTCCAAAATGAAACGATCAGGATTTCGCCCCCTGGCGCAGGATGCGGGCCGCCACCCCCGCAACCACGGCCCCCGGGGGCACATCGCGGGTCACCACGCTGCCGGCCCCCACCAGGGCGCCGGCACCGATGGTCACACCGCAAAGAATGGTGGCATTGCTGCCGATTGAGGCCCCCTGCTCCACCCGGGTGGGCACGCAGATCCAGTCCGCCTCGCTCTGGGGCTGTCCGGCGGCGGTGCTGGCCCGGGGGTACTTGTCATTGATGAACATGACGCCGTGGCCGATGAAGACATCATCCTCAATTGTCACGCCCTCACAAATGAAGGTATGGCTGGAGATTTTGACCCGCTGCCCGACCGAGACCCCTTTCTGGATCTCCACAAAGGTGCCGATGCGGCTGTCGGCCCCGATCCGGCAGCCGTAAAGGTTGACAAAGGCGTAAATGCGCACATTTTCACCCAGCTGGACATCGGGGGCAATGCGGACAAATTCACCGCCTACCATGCCAGCACCTCCTCGTGGCCGGAGTTGGACATTGAGCGCTGGGCCGCCTCCAGGATCCGCACCACCTGGTAACCCTCCATACCGCAGGTGCACGGCTGGGTCCGCTTTTGGACACACTCCACAAAGTGCTGGCACTCGGCCCGCAGCGGCTCGCTGAGTTTGATGTTGGGGATGATGATGTCGCCGTAGCGGTAGGAACAGCGGAAATCGTCCTGGGACTCGCTTTGGGCGGGACCGTCAACACCCTTGTCGTAAATGCGCAGCTTTTCCTGGGCCTCGATGTCGTTGTAGACAACCATCTTCTTCGACCCCACCACGGTGACGCGGCGCACCTTGCAGGGATCCAGCCAGCTGACATGGACGTGGGCCAGCACGTCGTTGGGAAACAGCAGGGTGATGTAGGCCACATCGTGGATTTCCTTAAAGACACAGGCCATGCCGTGGGCGCTGACCGACACCGGCGGCTGCTGCAGCAGATGGAGGAGGATGGAGATATCGTGCGGCGCCAGATCCCACAGGACGTTCAGCCCGCGCTGAAACAGCCCCAGGTTGAGCCGGGCCGTGTCGATGTAGTGGACATCCCCCAGATCCCCGTCGCCCATCAGCTTGCGCAGGGCATGCACCGCGGCATTGTATTCGAAGGTGTGCCCGACCATCAGGGTCAGGCCGCCGGCCTTGGCCCGGTTGCACAGCGCCAGGGCATCGTCGCTGGTGAGGGTGAGGGGTTTCTCGACCAGGACGTTCAGGCCGTGATCCAGGCAGTCGCGGGCAATATCATGATGGGTGGTCGGCGGGGTGGCCACCACCACGGCATCCAGATCCATCTCAAACAGGTCAAAATAGTTTGGGGTGGTCTGGAGGGACGGATAGACGCTCTTGGCCTGCGCCAGACGGTCAATCCGCAGATCGGACACGGCGATCATTTCCGCACCGGGCATTTCCACAAAGTTGCGCACCAGATTGGGGCCCCAGTAGCCGTAACCGATCACACCGACACGTAACTTATCCATGAGATCCTCCTTCAAATAATTAACAGGCGCCCTCCGCCCGCAGCACGGCGAGCGGAGTTTTCAAAAGAATGACCATATCCAGCCAGAGGGTCTGGCGCTCGATATAGGCCAGGTCCAGCCGGACCTGGGCGGCGAAATCCACCGTGCAGCGGGCGGTGATCTGCTGCAGCCCGGTAATGCCGGGGGCAGCCTGCAAACGCTCCAGCATCCAGGGCTGGTAGTCGGCCACCTCATAGGGCATGGCCGGCCGCGGACCGACCAGGCTCATATCCCCCCGCAGTACATTGAAAAACTGGGGCAGCTCGTCCAAGCTGTATTTGCGCAGGAAACGCCCGATGCGGGTAATGCGGGGATCATGAACCAGTTTGTGCACCCCCCCCGCCTCATCCCGCCCCTGCAGCGCCGCCATCCCGGCGGTATCATCATGAATCAGGGCATGGACATAGGCCTGGTGCAGCGCCGGATCGGCATCCGGCCGCATCGTGCGCAGCTTGAAAAACGTAAAGTCCGACCGCTGCCAGCGCCCAGCCACCCGCCGGGCTCCCACCCGGGTCTGGCGGTAGATGACCGGCCCGGGCGAATCCAGGCGGATCAACAGCCCGAGCAGCAGCAAAAACGGCAGCAGTAGCAGCAGGGCGATGGCTGAAAGCACCAGATCGACGCCGCGCTTGGTCACATAGTAGACCGTGCGGGAATGAGCCGTGCCGGAACGCCCCACAGCGGCCCCGGCCGCCCCGGCCGGCAACCTGGGACGGGCCCCATCAGCCGGATGCGGATGTGCCGGGGCGGGGGCCGGGGGCTGGGTAACGGTTGGGGTATGGGTTTCGATTTCGGTCTGCATGGCATCATCCTCCAGACATTCCCGGAAAACACCAGCCGGTCTCACAATCGGCGGCCCCGGGGCCGCCGGCGGGCTTGCAGGTAATAGGCGCTGGCCGGCCTTGCTTCAGCCCGATTAATCACATAGCCGATGATGGGGGTGTTCAATTTCTCCAGCAGGGCGCGGGCTTCCTCCAGTGCAGGCTGGGAGGTGGCCCCCCGGCGCACCACCATCAGCACCCCATCCACTTCCGCCGCCAATTCCGCGGCATCGGAGATGATCAGGATGGCCGGGGAGTCAAACAGGACAATATCCGCCTGGGCTGCCAGTTGGTGGACCAGGCTGCCCACCAGGCCGTTGTTCAGGGCAGGTACGTCCTCCCCGGGGGAGGCTGCTCCGCTGGTGAGGACGCGCAGCCCGGGACTGCCGGCAGCCTGCAGCGCCGCGCTCAATTCCACCCGGCCCGCCAGCACATCGCTCAATCCCGGGGCATCAGCCAGGTTCAGGACCCGGGCAACCTGGGAACGGGTCAGATCAAAATCGACCAACACCACCCGCCGGCCGGCCTGGGCCAGGGTCAGGGCCAAATTGACGGCAATGGTGGACTTGCCCTCCTCCGGTTCCGGGGAGGTGATCATCACGCTCTGGCAGCCCCGGGACTGCAGCTGGTTGAGCATGGTTGAGCGCAACCGACGGTAGGCCTGGCCGTAGGGGGAGCGCCCGTCGCTGCCGGCCAGCAGGGTCTGGCTGGGATGGGCGGCGGCCGGGATGTGCGCCAGGGCGGGCTGCCCGACCAGGTGCTCGATCTGGCTGCTGGTGTAGAGCGTGGTGTCAAAATGGGAAAAGACAAAAATCAGCCCCAATCCCGCCAGGACGGAGAGGATCACGCCCAACCCGAAATTGATCAGGAGGTTCGGCCGGATCGGTTTCTCGGGGGGGATGGCCGGCTCCAGGACGGAAATGGTGTTGGCCCGCAGGGCATCGCTCAAGCGGGCCTGCTCATACTGCTCCAGCAGGGTGGCATAGGTGTTCTGTTTGAGGTCGATGGCGCTGCTGGCGGCGGCAATGGCCTCGGAATCCGAAGGGGAATTGCGCACCAGGTCGTCGTAGGCGGCCCGGGCGGCGGTGAGTTCGGTTTCAATCTGGGTCAACTGATCAGCCAGGATGTCCTTGGGATCCCGCCCGCCGCCCGTGTAGAGCGACTGACTCTGCTCAATGAGGATGGTCGCCAGGGTGTTGGCGGCCAGGGCGGCCTGCTGCGGGTCGCTGTCCTCAACGGAGATGCTGAGCAGTTCGGTGTTGGTGACAATTTGCACCTGGACCGGGGGGGCCTCCGCCCGATTGAGCCGGGCGGCGAGCTGCTCGAGCACCGGCCGGCTGGTGGAGATGTGCACGTAGGTATTTACCAGGCGGTCGGCATAGACGTAATCGGTGTAGGAGACCGAGCCACTGGAGGCGGTGGCCACCCGCAGGATTGCCGCAGCAGAATAGGTGGGCGCGGTCAGGGCGGTGCCGGCGGCCACCACCGCCAGGGTGGCCAGGACGGTGAAAACCAGGACCCAGCGCCTCCGCCAGATAATCAGGAGATAATCTTTAAATATCATCCAGGCCTCCCCAAACACAACCAGGCGAAAGAATCAAACCAATCGGATCTGACCCCACCGGGGTTGAAGCTACCCGGATTGAAACGGCAGTGGCTAAGACAGCAGGGATTGAAACAGCAGTGGCTAAAGCGGCGACGGTTGAAACGGCAGTGGCTAAAGCGGCGACGGTTGAAACAGCAGTGGTTGAACCAGTAGGAAACGAAGGCGGTGGAAGCAGCCGGTTAAACAAAAAAACCGGCTGCGGGGCCGGTTTCGCAATTCGCTCCCTACAGGTTAATCTGCTCACGCAGAACTGCGACCAGGGGTTCGCCTGTAGATCTTAGCATCCACCAATGCCCCAGCCAGATCGATCAGCGGCAGTGGGATTTGGGGCACATCAACCAATTTATTAAATTTACATTAATATTATAGCGAGATTCTTTAATCCAGTCAACAGGTTTCTGGAGCAATTTGAGACCAGTTTATCGGAATTTCGCCGGCCTCCCACCCCCGGCAGCCGCCATGCTCCCCTCCCGCCCCGGCACACCAGCCGCATTGCCGCCGCCACCTTGTACGCTGGCGCGTCTCATCACGCTCCCCCACCCCGCGTCACGCCATAC
>DAOQTN010000059.1:0-10141 GCA_035340555.1 Anaerolineaceae bacterium
GCCTGTCCGGGCTCTCGTTTCAGGATGCTGCTCCGGTAGTCATACTCGAATTGATCCACCGTCCAGGTCTGTCTACCCTGCTCACGGTGCAAGATTTCGGCCAACACGAGATCGTGCTGAATGTTTGAACCGAAAGCGCCGGCATTGCCATACACTGCGCCGCCCACTGTTCCGGGGATGGCCGCGGCCCACTCCAAACCACTCAGACCCCGCAGGGCAACCTGGCGTGCCACAGCACTGAAATTGGCGCCGGATTCAGCCCAGACTGTTGGCGGATCACCAGCCGCCTCCACGCGCACGCCGTGGGCATGATTGAGAATCACCAGGCCCCGCACACCGGCATCACTGATCAACACATTGGAACCACTTCCCAAAATGTGGAAGGGCAGCTTCTCTGTCCACATCCGGCCTGCGACCTCCGCCAGTTCAGCGGTGGAATACACCACCATCAGCGCGTCTGCAGATCCGCCCACCCGGGCGGTTGTGTAATTCGCCAGGGTGACGTTTTCCTGCAGGCGGCTGCCAAACAGGTTGCGCAGAGCGGGGAGCAGGCTGGGGTGGCTCATCTGGGATCCGGGGTCTCCAGGGTGCTGATAAAATCAATCAGTCGTTTTATCAAATCCTGTTGTTCGGCCGCAGGAACTCCTGACAGGAGTTCCGTCCGGCGTTGACGGGAGCGGCGGGCGGCCTCGTGTTGGCTGGGGACCAGTTCGAGGGGGGCCCCGGCGGCCTTGGCTTCATATTTGCGTTGGGTTTTGGGATTAGACATGATTTACCTCCCGATGAGTCAGGGTGTCCAGCACTTGTTGACTGATCTTGTCGGCATCACCGGCCGAAAGAACCAGCAAGACATCGCCGGACTGAAGATGATGGAGTAAATATTCCGTTGCGTCGGCCAGGGTGGGCGTAAAATGTGCCGCGGGGTGCGTCAACTGTGCCGTAACCTGAGCCGCAGAAAATGTAGAATCGTATTCCCGGGCGGCGTAAATATCGGTTACCAGGACCTCGTCTGCGTCGTCAAAGGCAGTCATAAAACGATCTAGCAGGGTCCGGGTCCGCGAATAGGTGTGGGGTTGCCAGACGGCCCAGATACGCCGGGTGGGATAGCGGCTGCGGGCTGCCGCCAAGGTTGCCCGGATTTCGGTGGGGTGATGCGCATAATCATTAATAATCGTGACGCCCTGCGCTTCGCCCAGGACATCAAAACGGCGTCCGGCACCCGTAAATTCACCCAATGCTTCCGCCGCGGCGCCCAGGTCCAGGTTGAGTTGATGCGCTGCCCCCAGGACGGCCAGTGCATTGCACACATTATGCTTGCCGGGCACGCTGAGCGTGATTTGCGCCAGTTCCTTGCCCCGGTAGGTGGCTGTAAAGGTGTACCCCCCGCGGGGGTGGGGGGCCAGCCCGGTGGCGGTGTAATCCGCCTGGGGATCCAGTCCGTAGGTGAAGCTGCCGCAATCCGGTGCCGTCTGGGTGCTGAAAGCGCGGGCCACGGGATCGTCGTATCCGGCCAACAGCAGACCGCCGGGTCGGAGCAGCTTTACAAATTTGGCAAAGGCTTCCAGGTAATCTGTCATCGTGGGATAGCAGTCCGGATGATCGTGCTCCACCATCGTCAGGATGATCATGTCCGGCCGCAGCCCCAGGAACATGCGATCATATTCATCCGCTTCAATGATAAAGGCGCGTCCCTTGCCGGCATGGGCATTGGTTCCCAAATTTTTGGAGACCCCGCCCAGAATATAACTGGGTTCCTGGCCGAGCGTCGTCAGCACCCAGGCCAGCATGGCTGATGTGGTGGTCTTGCCGTGCGTGCCAGCCACGGCAATCCCCAGGTATTCCTCCATCAATTCGCCGAGAAAATCGTGCCGTTTGAGCACCGGGATACCCCTGGCCAGGGCGGCCTGCACTTCAGGATTGCCATCGGGGATGGCAGACGAGCGCACCACCACATCAGCGCCCTGAATATGTTCAGCCGCGTGACCGGCGTAAACCAGCGCACCATGCTCGGACAGTTCACGCGTCAACGGTGACAATTGTCTGTCTGAACCACTGACGGTATAACCCCGCTCCATCAGGAGCCGGGCAATTGCCGAGAGGCCGCTACCGCCGATGCCGATGAGGTGGATGTGAGGCATTAGATAAACACCACAATCACGAACAGAAAGGCGATCCCAACCGCAAAAAAGATGATGGGGGTTGTCCCCAGCCAGTGTGGCGGCATCAGGGCGATCAAATTAATGGTTGCCTGACCCATGGGATCGTTTGGGTTGGGAGGGATGATGATCGGGAAGGGATAATTGGCTGAGTGCAGGTAGGCCAGCAGCGTCCCGACAACCATGTAGCCGTTCACCGCACCGAGGAAGCCGCCCAACAGGATGTCCTGCAGGCGCTCCCGGGCAAAGCGGGGCGAGCCGGCCAGTTTGGGCAAATTGGGCGTTTGATAACCAAAAAAGGCGAGCGAAAGCAGCAGCACGGCCCGGATCCAGAACAAGGTTGCCGGAGCGTTGACTGCCAGATTGTCGCGCACAAATGGGATATAGCGCTCCATGACGGTTGTCAGGAACATGGCCAGGATGACGCTGAACATGACCAGCAGTTCCTTGGCCCAACCCCGCATGCCGCCAATAAAGGCAAACAGGATAACATACATGTAGAAAATGACATTCAGACTGATCATGAAAGGGCCTTCCTTCCTCGCGTGCCGGCCATTTCCCGAACCAGTTGGGCAATGGCTTGGGCGGCATCGGGGCGGGCCAGGGTCCGCATAGCCTGCTTCATGGCGTTCAATTGGGTGGGATTGTGCAACAACGTCTCAATCATCGGAATTAATCGGGACGTCAACTCTTCATCGGGCAGTAATTGTGCAGCCCCGGCCCGCACCAGTTCATCAGCATTAACTTTCTGATAGCGCCAGGCGTAGGGGTAGGGGACCAGGATGGCGGGGAGACCAAACAACGGATATTCGCCCAGCGTGGAGGCGCCCGCCCGGGACACCACCAGGTCGGCTGCAGCGAGTGCCGCCCCCATCTCCTCATACAGATAAGGATACGGGTGATAGCGATCGGCCAGATCACCCGGCAGCTGTTGTTGGGCTTGAGCCACTTCAGCCCAGTCCAGTTTTCCGCTGATATGCACCACCTGCACCTGATCCAGCAGTTGTTTCAGCCCGGCCAGTACCGCCCGATTAATCGAGCGGGCACCCTTGGAGCCGCCCAAAACCAGGACAACCGGGGTTTCGGCATTCAAACCCAGGGCCTGGCGGGCCGCAGCGGGCTGCCATTGGGCTAGCTGGGTGCGGGTGGGATACCCGGTGGTCACCACGCGGGCTGCGCGCGGCAAATAAGCCCGGGAACTTTCGGCACTGACGGCTATGCAGCGGGCAAAACGGCTCATAAAACGCAACGCCAGACCGGGTTCGATGTCCGGGACATAAAGCAGTTTGGGGATTCCGGGGCTGGCCACAGCAACCGGGCCTGCCACATAACCACCGGTGAACAGCATGACATCCGGCTGGAACTGCCGAACCAGCCGCCAGGCAGCCAGGGTGCCGCGCACCAGCCGCCAGAAGTTGCCGGGCAGGGCGCGCAGCCCCACACCGTGAACTCCGGCAGCTGGAATGGCTTTGAAGGGGATGGATTCACGGGCGACCAGTTCCGCTTCCATGCCACCTTCACCACCAACCCACAGCAAAGCTTCGGCGTCAGCGCCCACCGCTTGTACCACGGCGAGCGCGGGATTGACGCCGCCGGCTGTCCCGCCAGCGCAGATCAGTAACCGCACCGTATGCCCTCCCTTCTGAAGTTTGGGTCTGGCGCGCTGTATAGCGGGCCACACTCATGATGATTCCCAGGGCCGCCAGGGTTGTCACCAGGCTGGAGCCACCCGCACTGATCAACGGCAGGGCGTTGCCCGCAAAGGGAAACAGGTTGACCATCACACCCATATTGATCAAGGCTTCCAGAACAATCCAAAAGGTCAATCCACTGGCCAGTAGTTTGCCTTCCAGGTCTGGGGCCTGTTTGGCAATCTTGAGGCCCCGCCACATCAGGCCGATGTAAAGCAGAACCGTCAAGCTGGCTCCGACCAGTCCGGTTTCTTCGGCGATCACGGCAAAAATTGAATCGGTATGGGCCACCGGCAGCCCGATGTTCTTGATTTGCCCCAATCCAATTCCCACACCAAAGACCCCGCCATTGACGATTGAATTGACACTGCGCTGAATGTGATCTCCGGCGGCTCCAGGGTTGAGTAAACCTATAATAAAGGTGCCAAACCGGTCGGCGGCGGTTTCCGACATGGAACTGTTCAAACCCACAACCAACAAACCGAACAGCAGGGTCAGAATGGCCACCATCATCAACTGCTTGAAGTTGCCATTGGCAAAGAAGAAGACGCCAACCCCCAGCATGATGATTGTGGCCGCAGCGCTGATATCCGGCTGTGCCAGGATGAGACCGGAGATGATCCCCAGAATACCCAGCAGTGGCAGCAGTCCAAAGGAGATGTTGTTGAATTGGCTTTCCTTGGATTTGATCCAGAAGGCCAGGTAGATGACAACCGCAACTTTGGCAAGTTCAGAGGGCTGGACCGAACCATTAAAAAATGAGCGCTGCGCTCCCAGTCGGAAATCGCCAATCAGCAGCACCAGCAGCAGCATCAGGACGGTTCCGCCGATCATGGGCAGCAGGAACCGTCGGATGATGTGATAATCCAGATACATGATGATTGTGGCCGCACTCAGACCCAGGATGGCCCACTTGATTTGATTAAGGAAAAAGTGATAGGGCTTACCAGTGGCCAGCATGGAGGGTCGCATGCCTGCGGAAAAAACCATCAGCAGACCGAAGGCCAGCAAGCAGGCCACAATCAACAGCAGGGGGACATCTATTCCCAACCGCAGAGTTTGAGTGGTCGTTTTGGGGTTTTCTCCGGCTGCAGCCTGGACAGTGCCGGCAAAAGTGCTGGCGTATTGGCGGGAATTTCGGGAGGAGTTATAGTGGGTGTTCATGGCAGGGCATTCACCCATTCCCGGAAACGCTCACCGCGTTCCTCGAAATCTTTGAATTCATCATAACTGGTACCTCCAGGCGACAACAGAACCACATCACCGCTTTCAGCCACCCCTGCCGCAGCCTGAACAGCAGCGGCCAACCCGGCACAATGGATGATGCTCTGCAATTGCTGTCCTGGGCGAACCGGTCCCAGGGCCTGCAGGATTTTGTCAGCCGCCTCTCCAAACACAACGACATGCTTCACCCGTTGGTGCACGAGTTCTGCCAGGTCCCCCCAGGGCAGGTTCTTATCCCGGCCGCCCAGCAGCAAAACCAGGGGGCATTCGAATGCCCGGATGTCGGCGATTGTTCGTTCAGGGGCGGTAGCAATGGAGCCGTTGTACCACAATGCCCCGTGCCATTCCCGGACGCGCTCCAGGCGGTGGGGGACACCGGTGAACCCGGCCACCCCGGCTTGCAGGCATTCCAGGGGCAAACCGGCAGCCCAGGCGATGGCGCTGGCGGCCAGTACGTTGACAATGTTGTGGGTTCCCCGCAGTTGGATGGCTTCCACGGGCATCAATTCCATTGCCCGGATGCCGTCAGAAATCCACAAGCAATCATCAGCCAAGAAGCTGCCCATCCGGTTTCCTTCGGGTTGTTTGAGGCCGAAACTGACCAGCTGGCTGCGGATGCCCTGGCTCAATGCCCAAGCCCCCGGATCTTCCCGGTTCAGGATGGCCCAGTCCTCCATCTGTTGAAAATCGAGCAGCCTGGCCTTGGCGGCAGTATAGGCTTCCATCGTGCCGTGGCGGTCCAGATGATTGGGAGTGATGTTCAGGATGGCCCCGACCTGTGGTGAGCGGGTCATCAATTCCAATTGAAAGCTGGACAATTCCAGGATGACCAGATCATCCGATCGAATTTGCTCAAGGTAGTCCACCAGCGGCAACCCGATGTTGCCGCCTATCCAGGCCCGTCGGGGGGAACGCAGCCCGGCCTGGGCCATGCGTCCCACCAGCGTCGTTGTGGTGGTTTTCCCGGCGGAACCGGTAATGCCGACCACCGGGCACGGAACAGCTTCCATAAAAATCTGGGAGTCATTGGACAGCGGGATGCCGCGGCGCTGGGCCTCCAAAACAATCGGGATCGTCAATGGTACGCCGCCTGACAGACACAGCAGATCGACTTTTTCCAGGGCGCTCAATGGATGAGCACCCAGGATCCACTCAATCGACAAATCGGACAGGGACTTCTGCGCGCTCTTCAACTGCTCGGTACTGCGTTGGTCACTGATGGTGACCTTGGCTCCCTGACGGGACAGAAAACGAGCCAGGGCCAATCCCTGCCGGGCGGCTCCCAGAATGAGAATGTGCAAACCGTTCCAGGTATTCATCGCTTTACACCACCGCCAGGGCCACACCCAGCATGGCACCCAGCAAACCCACCAGCCAGAACCGCTGAACGATCTGCATCTCACTCCAGCCCAGCAGTTCAAAATGCAGGTGCAGCGGCGCCATTTTAAAGAACCGCTTTCCCTTGGTGAGTTTGAAATAGAGGATTTGAATGACGTCGCTGATGCCTTCGCTGACCGGGATGATGGCAATCAACGGCAGCAGCAACCACTGCCCGCTCATCAGGGCAACCACACCCAGGGTGGCTCCCAGGGCCAGGGATCCCATGTCACCCATGAAGAGCTGTGCCGGGTGTACATTGAACCAGAGGAAGCCAAAGGTGGCGCCCACCAGTGTAAAACAAAACCGGGCGAGAAAAATCTGCCCCTGCAAAATTGCAATGACGCCATAGGCGGCAAAGCAGGTGGCCGCAATCATGCCGGCCAAACCATCGAGCCCGTCGGTGAAGTTGACTGCATTGCAGGCGCCGACGATCACAAAGGTTGCAATCGGGATGTACCAGAAGCCGAGATCAATCTCACCTTGGTAGCTGAACCAGTACATATTGGGAACATCCAGCACGTAGCGTAAAGCCAGCGCCGCGCCCAGAGCCAGCAGAACTTGCAGACCAAATTTGGTACGGATGCGCATACCTGAACCCCGTCGCGGGCCGCGAATGCCTTCCCAGTCGTCCAGGGCTCCCAACAGGCCAAATCCGCCCATGACCAGCAGCGGCAGCATCACGGAGCGCCCCAACACGTTAAACCCTAGGAGAGAAGCTGCATTCAGCAGGACGGTCAAAAGTGCCACGGGGACAATGATCATCACCCCACCCATGGTGGGGGTTCCCATTTTCACCATATGGGCACCTGGTTCTTCAACCCGGATCAATTTGCCAATCTTAAAATGGCGCAGGATGCGCAGCAGCGGACCACCCCAGATGACCGCCATCATGAAGCTCAATCCGCTCAAGGCCAGCGCCAGCGATCCTTCCTTCATGCGTGTGCCTCCAGTGCCGAAACAATCCGTTCCATGTGTAGTCCATGGGAGCCCTTGACCAGCACGACATCCTCGGCTTTGAGCAGGTCCTGCAGCACGGCAATGGCTTCGGGGACGGTCCCGACCCAGATGATCTGTCGGGATGTCATTCCTCCCTGCCGGGCGGCTTCAGCAATCATTTTGCCGCGACTGCCAACTGCGACCAGCAACCGGGCCACTTGAGCTGCCCGCATGCCAACCAGTTCATGGCCTTGTTTTTCGTAGGGGCCTAGTTCCAGCATATCTCCCAGCACAGCGATCCGTCGACCGGGCAGTTCGTTGAGTAGATTCAATGCAGCCAGCGTGGACTCCGGGGAGGCATTATAGGTGTCGTCCAATACCAGGGCTCCGCTGTCCGTATGCACTGCCATTAACCGCAACTGGGTATGGCCCTGTTGGAGGCCATTGACAATTTCCTGCCAGCTGAGCCCTTCCACCAGGCCCACGGCCGCCGCCCGCAGCACGGTATGCACGGAATGCTGGCCAATCATCGGTGCCCGCAGATAAAGCGTTTCCCGGCGGTAATGCAGCCGGAAGAGAATGCCTTTCAGTCCCTGACTCTCGATTTCGTCAGCCCATAAATCGGCTGCGGGATCCAGCCCATAAAACAGCGTCTGTGCCTGGGTTTGTGCCGCCATGGGGCGCACCCAGGGGTCATCGTAATTTAAGATGGCCACGCCGGTTGGGGCGGGGGGCAGGGCCTGCACCAGTTCTGATTTCCCGCGCGCAATCGCCTCTTGGGAGCCAGCCCGTTCGGCATGGACCGTGCCAATATTGGTAATGACACCGACCTGCGGCAGCGCCAGGTCGCACAGGAAGGTGATTTCCCCGGGAACGTAAAATCCCATCTCCAGCACGGCCCGCTCATAGCCGCTGCTCAGCCGCAGCAGGGTTAATGGCAAACCAATCTCATTGTTCAGGTTGCCCGGACTTTTGAGCGTGTGATACCGCTGGCTGAGGACTTCGTAAATCAGTTCCTTGGTGGTGGATTTGCCCACACTGCCGGTAATACCGACCACCCGGATATTCAGCTTGCGTCGCCAGAATCCGGCGATGGTCTGGAATGTTTTGAGCGTGTCATCAACCCACAGGCAGAAGGGCGCTTCCGGCAGACTGTCGGGCAGCTGTCCGCCGCGGATATCAACACAGGTGAACTGCCCGGAAAGATCTTTTTGCACCAGGGCCAGATGGGCGCCTTTATGGAAAGCTTCTCCGATGTAGTCGTGACCATCGACGCGTTCACCGGGCAGGGCCACAAAGAGGGCCCCCGGAATGACCAGCCGTGAATCGATTGCTGCCTCGCTGATGATCAGCGAGGCTGCTTCGGGGCGGGTGCCGGTCAGGGCTTCCAAAACATCGGCCAGTGTTAGCACAGGGGGTCCTTCTACTTCAACTGCAGTCTCACGGAATCGGGGGGCAGGTCCAGGAGCACCACCAACTGCTCAACGGCCTGCTGAAATACGGGGGCGGCAACCACCGACCCCCAACGATCGGTCTTGGGCTTTTCAAGCCACACATAGACAATGAATTTGGGATCATCCGTTGGTCCCCACCCAATAAATGAAGCGTTGGTGTAATCGGACCAACCCTCTCCTTCTGCAATATCAGCAGTGCCGGTTTTACCGGAGATCCGATATCCCTCCACCAGAGCGGCGGAGGCTTCCTCTTCCAGTGATACCGCCAGCATTTCGCTGAGGATCCGCGCCGTTTCTGCCGAGATGGGTGAGCCCACCGGCATGGGCTCGATATCGTACTGCCGGCCGTCGTGAATATAGGCCCGTAAAACATGGGGGGTCATCATCGTCCCGTCATTGGCCACGGCGGCAACGGATGCAATCAACCGAATTGGTGTCACCGCAACGCCCTGTCCAAAAGCATTGGTTCCCAGGTTGACCTGATACCAATCCGGATCCCCCGGAAGGCTTAAGGGGAAGCTTTCCTCGCCGGCCAGATCAATATTGGTGCGGTGACCGATGCCAAACCGCTGCATATAATCGTAGAAATTGGTGGGGCCCATTTGTTTGGCCACCCATACCAGGCAGGTATTAACGGAATGTCGCATGCAGCCAGTCATATCCTGGTCATACCAAATGGTGTTATCCCAGTTATGAAGATTGATGCCGCCCACCTCTTCCCAACCATCATCATAGTATGTGGTGCTGGGAACCACGGCTCCCATATCCAGCGCGGCTGCCATGGTCAGTACTTTAAAGGTTGAACCAGGTTCCAGAATTTGGCCGATGGCGCGATTGAAAGCGGTATTTGCCGGGAAAACTTCGTCGTAGCGCCAGTATTCATTGATGTTCATCCGCGGGGTGGTGGCCATTGCCAGGATTTCACCGGTTTCAGGGTTCATGACAATAATGGTTCCGGAATCCGCTCCGGTGTCTGACACGGCCTGATCAATGATTGTTTCCATCTTCGATTGGATTTCACGATCCAATGTCAGAATCAGGCTGTCCCCCGGTTCAATATTGGGGATTTCCTCAACGCGGGTGGGATTGACCGCCACGGTAACGGTCAACGGACTGCCGGCCATTCTTTCATCATAATATTCTTCCACCCCATACAGCCCGCTGTTGTTCATCCGGTTCAAATAGGGCACAAATCCAATCACATTGGCGCCAAGTTCATTTTCGGGATAACTGCGGTGCAAATGAGCTGACCAGTGCAGGCCGGCCAGGGAGGGGTTGGTTTGTCCTCGGCGCGGTGGTG
>DAOQTN010000060.1:0-10134 GCA_035340555.1 Anaerolineaceae bacterium
CCAGGACGTGGCCCTCTCAAGGCCAAAACACGAGTTCGAACCTCGTTGGGGGCACCTGATGTTGATGCGTATCCTCCTAAGAGGGTACGCATTTTTATTTTCCAGCCTGTTATAATAATCATATGGATTGTTTGTTTGGAAGGAGTTGATTATGCTTCAACAGGTGAAGGTCACATCTGCCGGCCCAGCCGCGATCAAGCCACTGCTAGAAGCAGCCATTCGCAGCCAGTTACGCGCCATCGAACATGGCATCCAGCGCACCCGTGAACGCCTGGCCGAATTTGAACAACGCTTTCGAATGACATCGGCTGATTTTGAGCGCGACTTTGAAAGTGGCCAGATTGAAGAAAGTCTTGATTTCATCGAGTGGTCTGGCGAAGTTAAGACTTTGCGCCTTCTGGAAAACCAACTGCATGCCTTGCAATCAGCCAGGGTCAAATGATCGACCACTATTTTCAAGAGTTGCAGGGGCTGATTGCTGCTACATCGTTTATCACTGCGGTCAGTTTGCAGACGGAACGCCGCAGTGATACGATCGGCTTTGTGCGTGGCGACCTGACTTTTGAAGATGGCTCTCGCTTGCACTTCCGAGAATTTGTGCGCGAAGAAGAGAACGAACCCCCAGAGCGTTATACATACGTTTATCACTATCAATCATCAGAGGGGGAAGCGATTTTCCGTTACGATAACACCAATCACTTCCCTGGCTTAGCAAAAGCCCCTCATCACAAGCATGTTGGAGCGAACGATGTGATACCGGCAGATGCGCCTGATCTGAAAGGCATTCTCAGAGAGATCGGCGAGCATATGGGTGGCTAATACGATCACCCGAAAAACCTGTAGATTAATTAACCTGAAGGGCGTTTAACTGATACAGAAGAGGTGGGCAAGGATCAAATGGAAAAGCTAATCGATATCACGCGCACCCTAGTAAGCTGCTTCGGTTTTTCTGGCTTCCGTCCCGGCCAGGCAGAAGCCGTACAGAGCCTGTTGAACAGCCGCCACACCCTGGTGGTCATGCCCACCGGCTCGGGAAAATCGCTGGTTTTCCAGTTGGCAGCCCTGCATTTACCAGGGCTCACCCTGGTGATCTCCCCTCTCATTGCGTTGATGAAAGACCAGGTGGACAGCCTGGCAGGTCATGGCATCTCGGCCACTTTCATCAACAGCACCCTGACCGCCAGCGAACAGAACCAACGCTTGAAAGGCCTGCAAGCAGGCGATTACCGCATCGTTTATATTGCTCCTGAACGCCTGCGCAGCACCCAATTCTTGAACGCCTTGCAGCATCAGGAGATCAGCTTGCTGGCCGTGGATGAAGCCCACTGCATCTCAGAATGGGGGCACGATTTCCGCCCCGATTACCTTCATATCGCTCAATTTCGGGCCGCAGCAGGGTATCCTTTGACTGCCGCCCTGACCGCCACCGCCACCCCGCAGGTTCAGGAGGATATCTCTCGGCTGTTAGCTTTGTCACCTATCCACCGCGTGGTCACCGGGTTCAACCGCCCAAACCTGGCCTTGGGAGTACACTACGTTGCCGACCCCGCTGGCCGGCTGAAAGCCCTGCAAGAGTTGCTGGCTGGTCGAGATGATGACGCCACCATCATCTATACCGGCACGCGCCGGGACGCCGAGGAAGTGGCCGAATTTGTTAATACAGTGGTTGGGCTCAAGACGCTGCACTATCATGCCGGCTTGCTGCCAGACGAGCGCACGCGCATCCAGGATGAATTCATTGCCGGCGATCTTCCCGTCATCGCCGCCACCAATGCCTTTGGCATGGGCATTGACCGTTCCGATGTCCGCCAGGTGATCCACTACTCACTGCCCGGTTCGCTAGAAGCCTACTACCAGGAGGCCGGTCGGGCTGGCCGCGACGAGCTGCCCGCCAGGGCTGTGCTCCTGTATTCGCCTGATGACCGCTCCCTGCAAGAATGGTTCATTGAGAACAGCGCCATCACCGTAGAAGATTTGCGGCTGCTGTTTCAGGCCCTGCGCTCGATCATTGGCCGGCAAAAAGCGATCACCACCGATGATCTTTCTTGCCTGAGCGGCATGCAAGCCGTCAAAGTGCGCGTGGGATTGGAAGAATTGGAACGCGCCGCCGCCATTGAGCACCTGGGGGATGACGGGATGCGCATGCGTTTCAAGCTCCACGAGTGGAAAGACCCAGCCATCCAGGCTGCCATAGAAAGGCACCAGCAGCATCAGGCCCACCGCAAAGCACAACTGGAACGCATGATCGCCTACGCCGAGAGCAATGACTGCCGGCGCCGCCTCATCCTCAAACACTTTGGTGATACGGGGCCCGCCGAAGCCGAAATCTGCTGCGATAACTGCCAGGCCCGCCAGCCTGCTCCTGCCCCAGTTGCCAGAGCAACTGTACTGACCCAATCCGAACGCACTGCCCTGATCGTGTTGGATACAGTGCGCCGGCTGCCACACAATGTAGGAAAAGAAAAGATTGTCCAGATTCTCAGGGGATCAAAGGCGAAAGACATCTCGCAATTTGGCTATGATAGAAGCACGTACTATGGCCGGCTGGCTGATTTACCGGCCTCCGAACTTAAACAGGTGCTTGATCAACTGCTCGAGATGAAATATCTAAAAGTCATTGGCGGAACGTACCCTGTTTTACGATTAACACCCCACGGAGAGAGGGCCATTCAAGACAAAACAGCAATCCCACTGAAAGCGCTGCAAAGACTTCCCATCAAGACCCAAAAGCGCAAGAAACCCAAGCCTCAGGTTCGTGAAACTGTAGAAACTACCGCCAAGCTTTTATCTCAAGGGTTGAGCGTAGAGCAGGTTGCTGCCCAACGTGGGCTAGCACCTAACACAATCTATGACCATGCGGCGAAGTTGATCAAGATAGGCCAGATCACACTCGATGTTGCCGTTCCGAAAGATGTGCAGATTAAAGTTGAAGCAGCCATTAGCCAAATTGGAAGCATAGAACGCTTGTATCCCATCAAGCTCTTGCTACCAGATGAACTTGAGTACAACATCATTCGTTGTGTCGTAGAAAACCACAAACGCGAACAAACGCCGCGGGCCGAAAACTTTAAATCGCCGCATAACCAAGAAATTTCTCCACAGTCTGAAGACCCCATCGCCGCCTTCCTTTCCCGTTCACATCCCCGCCAGCTTCCCGGCCCCTGGGATGCCGGCTGGGCCTTGGGCTTTCACAGCCAGTTCACTGGCGCAGATTGGAAGCGCAGCGATGCTGGAGAGTTGGCATATCGCCTGAAATACCAGGCTGACCTGTCCACGCTCCCAGCCCTGGTAGAGCAAGCCGCCGCATTGATCGCCGAGCATCCCGAACTGGTGCAAGCAGATGCCATTGTGCCCGCTCCGCCGTCAACGCCGCGCCCAAACGACCCCGTCAGCAGCTTCGCCAAAGCCATCTCCCAAAGATTTGGCCTGCCCTTCTGGCCAATCCTGGTCAAATCTCGGCAGACCGCCCCCCAGAAAGAGATGCATACCCTGGCGCAAAAGCGCATGAACGTAGCAGGAGCTTTCGACCTGCAAGCCCCCGTTAAGGGTAAGAGACTATTGGTTGTCGACGATCTGTTTGACTCCGGCGCCACCCTGGAAGAGATCACGCGCTTGCTGCGACGCGCTGATGCAAAGCGAGTGTGTGTCTTGACCATGACCCGTACGATCCATTCTGACGCATAACGAAAGACGCCACCCACAATGCTTTCCAAAGACTCGCAAGCACTGCTTTTGCTCTGTTCCCACCTCGGCCTAGACATGGATGCCGGCCCCAAACCCCTGACCCTGCGCGAATGGAATCCCCTGGCGCGCAAGATCCAGTCTTCGGCATTCAACCGTCCAGGTACATTGTTAGGACAAACAGTGGGCGAAATCCAACAACAGCTCGCCCTCTCACAGGTCGAAGCCCAAAGGTTGAGCCTGCTCCTCGAACGCCGCGCCGCAATTGACAGCGAATTGGAGCGCCTTGCCTCGAAAGGCATTGGCGTGACCACTCGCGCCGCCTCCGATTATCCCTCCCGCTATCGGGAACGGCTGAAGGATTCTGCCCCGCCCATCCTGTTTTATGCTGGCGAACTGGCATTGCTTGGCCAGCCCGGCATTGCCGTCGTCGGCTCGCGCCACCTCGACCAGGCTGGGCAGGAGTGTGCCGAGTTTGTTGGAAATACTTGTGGCTTATCCGGCCTGGTATTGTATTCCGGTGGCGCCAAAGGGGTGGATACCCTCAGCATGAATGCTGCCCTGGAAGCGCGCGGCTCGGCCGTCGGCATCCTGGCAGACAACCTGGAACACGCTGTCCGCAATTCCGAGATTCGGGCTGCCCTGGCGCGCCGCGACCTGTGCCTGGCAACCCCCTATGCACCGGATGCCGGTTTTTCGGTCGGCGCTGCTATGGGGCGCAACCGCCTGATCTACTGCCTGGCAGATTATGCCATCGTGGTCGCCAGCGATGCCGAAAAAGGCGGCACCTGGGCCGGGGCCACCGAAGCCCTGAAAGCCGGCTGGCTCCCCGTCTTTGTGCTCGATCACCCCGCCATGCCAGAAGGCAACCGCCTGCTGCTGCAAAAGGGTGGGGTGGCCTTTCCCCATCCTTTCCCCGAACACTACAGCCAATTGCCTGGCTGGCTGCTGGAAAACAGCCTTCCCCCCAAACAACCAGCCACCCAGCTTGGCCTGTTTTGAATGAGAGCCGCCACCCTCTCACCTTTTAAGCTCGTTAGCATAGTGTCCCTCGTTGGGGGCACTAAAAACTCACCGGGTGGAGTCCATTCCGTCTACTTGTACGGCGTCGGCCTGTTCTGGCAAGTGCGCATGGCCCGTGAAATCAATCCAATGGCCCGAGCGGCGCGATTTGGTCTCAAGATAGAAGCGATTATCTTCGTTGGGCGGAATGATGTGCGGCAGGCGTTCGACCACATTGATCTGGTAGCGGCGCAGTTCGTCCACTTTCTTGGGGTTATTGGTCATCAGGCGCACGCTCTTAATATCCAATGTGTGCAACATGTGTGCGGCCACAGCGAAGTCGCGTTCGTCGTCGCGAAAGCCAAGCGCAAGATTGGCATCAACCGTGTCGAGGCCGCCATCTTGCAATTGGTAGGCGCGGATTTTATTGAGCAATCCAATACCGCGTCCCTCCTGACGCAAATAGAGCACAACCCCAAAAGGCTCCTGAGCAATACGTTCGAGCGAAACCGTCAGTTGGTCACGGCAGTCGCAGCGCAGCGAGCCAAGCGCATCCCCGGTCAAGCATTCGGAATGCAAGCGCACGGGAACATTTTCCATACCGACCACTTCGCCATGCACAATCGCAATATGATCTTTCTCGTCACGATTGTTCCAAAAAGCGACGATGTTGAAGTGGCCGAACCTGGTCGGAAGGTCTGCAACGCCCGCCACGCGTACACAAACGTTGTCGGGACCGTAACCCGCACAGCTATGTTCTTTGTCGGTTTCAACCAGGTCGAGCAATTTTTGTGAAACTTGTTTTTTCATTTTATCTCCTTGAGCAAGTCAGCCAGATGGCGCCCTGAAAGGAAAGCTCCTTCCAGTCCACCGGCAGGGTTAAAATATTCACCGATAATTCCCAGTTTGCAACCAGCGATGTGTTGTAAGATCGGAGCGCGCAGCCGACTGGCGCTATCGAGGCGCGACTCGAGCCAGCGGTGCGGCCGTTGCCAGTCTGGCTGCATCACCCAATCCCCGAGAAGCAGCGCTGCATCGTGCAAGATGTCACGGGTCCACTCCTCGGCGGGTGCCTGGAGGCGCTGACGGCTCCAGGCGGGTTGCGCCTGAATGCACAAACCAACTTGATGCCCGGCCGCGTTCTTATTGCTTTCATTGCTGATCAGTTGAATGGAGTTTGAAGTTTCTGGCAAAAGCAGATCCCAGTCCGGCTGCGCCGGAAAGGTATCGTAGCAAACGAGCAGCGAAAGTGTTGGCAGGGTCGGGGCCAGGCCGAAGAGGGCCATGGCTCCAGCGGTGGATGGGCCAAAATCCGAGTCTTTTAACAAGCGCAGGCTCTCACCATTTGCCGCGGCCAGTACAAGCGTTTGGGTGCTGAACGAGAAATTCGCGCCGCTAAGCTGAAAACTGCCCTGAATAGTTTTGATATTGGTCACTTCTGACTCGCGCAGAATCTCGATGCCCTCAGCCAGCTTCTTGGCCAGCGTGTTAAGCCCGCCGCGCAAAGCGGCATGGCGCACACCCGGGTCCAACGCGCGCGGCTGGCAGGTGGGGCCGTTGCCCTGCACGCGCTGGGGCCAACCAGACAAAACGTCTGCCCCCAGCAGTTGGTCAACGGTGTGCCAGAATAGCGGCGAGCGGGCATGTAAAAAAGGTACGCCATAATCCAGGGCCATGTCCGCCTGCCGCCAGGTGGCGCAGCGCCCGCCAACCGCGCGGCTGCGTTCCAAGATCAAGACCTGGCGCCCCTGCTGTTGTATGGCCCGCGCAAAGCTCAAGCCGGCAATGCCGGCGCCAATCACTACGATGTCAACTTTTCTGGTTTTCATGCTTTATCATCCATTTGCGTCTGTTTGTTATTTATTATACTGCCAGAAGAATTGCATCGGCATTGAGCTACCCAAAGAACGTCCCCGTGGGATGGGTGGCAGTTTTTTGTTCAGGATGTTCCAGCTTGTTTCAGGCTGGCAATCCCATCTTTCAGTATCTGTGCTGAACGTTCCAGCGCCGACTGCTCCTCGGGGTATAGTTCTGCCTGTACAATACGTTTGACCCCGCCCTGCCCGACAACACATGGGACACTCAGGCATACGGCATTTAAGCCATATTCACCCTCAAGATAGGTGGAAACGGTAAGCACGCTATTCTGGTCTTGTAAAATTGTTCCAACGATACGCGCCAGCGACATACCAATGCCAAAATAAGTGGACCCTTTGTAATTGATGATGTGATACGCCGAATCTCTTACTGCGCGCACAATACGGTCACGCTCGCCGTGCCAGTCGCTGCAGTTATTGCATTGCAGGCAATAATTTCCAATCGGCATGCCCGCCACATGAGTCATCGACCAGGCTGCTACCTCACTATCGCCGTGTTCGCCCAAAATATAGGCATGCACATTGCCCACATCCACATTGCAATGCTGACTGATGATATACCGAAAACGGGCGCTATCGAGGACGGTCCCCGAACCGATGACGCGATTCTTGGCCCAGCCGGAATGTTTTAGAGCAACATGGGTCAGAATATCTACCGGATTGGTGGCTACGATTAAAACAGCCTGGGATTTTTGTGCGACGATCTCATCGACAATCTCTTCGACAATGGCAGCGTTTTTCTGCAACAGGTTCAAACGCGATTCGCCTGGAGCCTGTTTTGCCCCGGCGGTAATGACAATCACCTGCGCATCCGAGTAATCGCGGCTGTCACCGGCGCGGATCTGTACGGATGGGTAAAAAGGCAATCCATGCGCCAAATCAAGAGCCTGTCCTTCGGCAAAATCAGGATTGGCATCGATCAAACAGATTTGCTGAGCCAGACCTTTCTGTGCCAGGGCATAAGCGAAGGTTGAGCCAACTGCACCTGCTCCAACAATAACAACTTTTCGAGATCTCCAGAGGTTATCCATGTTTTCCTCAAATAATATGATAGGGGTAACTACGCATGGGCTGCCTCCTGCTCTGCGGTCAGGCGCTCACCGCGACCTGGCAGGATGACGCGCCGGTATACAAAAGTGATCACCCAGGCCATGATCAGCGCGCTGAAGATGCCTGGTGCCCAACGTCCGACTTGCTCGATTAGAAAACCACCCAGCGTGGGGGCAATCACGCGCGTGATGGCCTCCAGAGAGCCAGCAATACCCAGGGTGCCGCCTATTTCATCTCGACTAACCGATTTGCTGATCGCGCTTTGTAGAACGGTATTGAGCACCCCACCAGAGAGCGCCAGCGGGAGTATCACAACCAGCAGCAGCCAGAGCTGCGCCGTGAAGGCCCAGGCCAACAGCGCACCCATCATGACCCATAGGCCGGTCACGATGAGCCAATTCTCGCGGAAACGCCGCGTCAGCATGCCGATCAACCCGGCCTGCGTGATCACAGAGATAAGCCCTACGTATGCCAGCACGTACCCCGTGGTTTGAGAGGTCAGGCCAATCGATTGAGCATACAGTGAGAAAACGCCTTGAAAAGTGGCAAAAGCCAGTCCGTAAAAAAAACGGATGTGCAGCAAGGGGCCTACTTTCGGCCGGTTCAGTGCCTGCAACAGGGCCTTGAGCGTGAAAGGCGGGCGCTGACTCTGGGCCATCGCTAAACGCCGCTCTGCAGTGAGTGATTCAGGCAAGAGGAAGAATATAGCTACCAGGTTTGAGAATGATACAGCGGCGGCCACAAACGCCGGCATGCTGTATCCCCATTGGCTGAGCGCCCCGCCCGCCGCCGGCCCAATGATGAAGCCCAGCCCAAAGGCCGCCCCGATCAGCCCCAGGCCTTTGGCGCGGTTTTGTTCATCGGTCACATCCGCAATATAGGCCTGGGCAACCGTAATATTACCGCCGGTCAATCCATCGAGAATGCGGCTGAGAAAGAGCACCCCCAGGATGATTGCATTGACAGCCTGGGGCGCTACCCAGGCCGCCAGAATCTGCCCCAGCGGAGCAGCAAAACCCAGCAGCAGGAAACCCACAAAGGTGCCGGCTACAGAAAGCAGCAGCACTGGCCTGCGGCCCAGGCGATCTGACAGGCGGCCCAACAGAGGCGCACCAAGCAACTGCGCAGCCGCATAAGAGGCCACCAGCAACCCTACAAGCACTGGCGTAGCGCCATAAGAATCGGCATAGTAGGGTAATAGGGGCAGGATCAGACCAAAGCCCAGCAGATCCACAAAAACGATCACAAAAATTGTCAACAAGCGCGAATTCTTCATATACTCACCTTTGAATACTGCCGTCGGCGGCTTGCACTCGTACGCTCTCAATATTTCGGGGAAAGTGGGGTGTTTTGTAATTTTTATATCGTCAAAGATTATATCGTGTGCAATATATTATACGGCATTTATTCTGGAATTACAAGATGGTTTTTGTCGAATTTTGACCGGTGTGCCGTTGCCCTCCTGTAAAAGTTAAGCATTGGACTGGCGAGGTTTTCAAAATTCTGAGACAATAGGTTATGAACCCACTGATCGTTATTTTCCCAGACCTGGATCATTTGAGCCTGGCAGCCGCAAAACAATTCTTGCAGGCAAAACGGCGTGTTCTATCGGCATAGCATTACAATTACAACCAGGGCTCGTGCAGTCATTAATGAGCGCAAATTCGAGCCTGGTTAGAGCAATTTGCCGGCGATCTGGAACGCGGCAAATACATCATCGAGAACAAAAGATTGAGAAAAATCTAAACCGCCCACCGGATAATGTTCCTGTGCATACAGAAACCGGCCCAACGCTCATCGCATTGCTGGATCGACCATGACACGGTACCCAGATAAGAACAAGATGCGATATCTCACCACTCGCCAAGAGTGGCGCACCTGGCTGGAGAAACACTACCAGTCCGAGACAGAAGTCTGGCTCGTCTACTACAAGAAGCACTCCGGCAAACCGCGCATCCCCTACAATGATGCCGTGGAAGAAGCGCTCTGCTTCGGTTGGATCGACAGCACGGTCAAGACGATCGACGAGGACAGCTTCGCTCAAAGATTCTCAGTGCGGAATCCCAAGAGCCGATACTCCCAGGCGAACAAGGAGAGGCTGAGGGCTCTGGTCAAGCAGGGGAAGGTAGTCAAAGAGGTACTGGCTACCTTGGAGGATGTCTTGGACGAAGAGGCGTTCGAGATTCCGCCCGACATCCTTAAGGCGCTCAAGGCCAGCCAGACGGCCTGGAAGAACTTTCAAGGCTTTTCGCCAGCGTACATCCGCATCCGCATTGCCTTCATCGACACGGCGCGCAAGATGCCGCAGGAGTTCGAGAAGCGTTTGCGATACTTCATCCAGATGACGGAGAAGAACAAACAGTTTGGGTTTGGCGGCATCGAGAAACACTACTGAGGCCGGCCGCCCCCCCCCTTTATGCCGCCCTCGCCTCCTCATACACCCCCCGCAACCGCTCCAAATATCGCCCGGCATCCGTAGAATCGATGAACTGGTCAACCGAGCCCAGGTGCTCTGGCAAAGCCC
>DAOQTN010000061.1:0-10114 GCA_035340555.1 Anaerolineaceae bacterium
GGCCAGTGCCAGCCAGAGTACCAGCGGGCGCACCAATTCAGCCCCAGCGTAATATTCAAATATTGCCAGATGGCCACCCAGTGCCAGCAGGGCAGCCACGGTGAGAAAAACTGCCCGGCGCGGCTGCCGGATGGCCTGGACCATCAACAGAAGGGAAACCATGTAGAGCAGGTAGCCGGTCCAATGACGGTGATAGGTGACCGCAATCGCCTGCTGGGAAAAAACCGGATAAACCAGGAAAAGCAGCGCAGCCGCAGCAGCCTGCCAGCGGGCCGGGGGCCAAAGCGCCTGCATCAGGCCGGCAAAAGCCCAGGCCGTCAGGCCGCGCAGCGCCAGTGCCAGAATCTGCCATCCCAACGGACTCAATCCCACCAGGGGGGTAAAAACGGCGAAGGTCCAGGCAGTCAGCGGACGATAGGTGTCGCCATAAAACGCCCACAACCCCGGAACGCCGTAGAGCTTGGCTACATGGATATTGGACCAGTCATCCCAGTAAAACCCCAGTTTTGGAAGCAAAAGTCCAAAAGCAAGCGCGCAAACAGTCAGCAGAGCCAGGGGCAGGGTCCAGACCGGAAATGAAAATTTGCGCAGGAATGTCTTCACAGATTCCCTTTGCGAGTACAGCAACAGAAAGGGGCGTTTGGTGTCTTGAGTTTAACCAAAACGCCCCGAAATGTCAATCAATTGTCAGACATTTAGACAAACCGCTGTTATTTGTTCGCCAGCCGGGCTGCCGACAGTGTATTGCTGAGCAACATGGCGATCGTCATCGGACCCACGCCGCCGGGAACAGGCGTCAGCACACCCGCGACGTCCTTGACCTCGTCAAAGGCGACATCCCCCACCAGGCGATATCCCCGTGGCCGCGAAGCATCCTCAACCCGGTTGATGCCAACATCAATCACCACAGCTCCCGGTTTGACCCAGTCGCCGCGCACCATCTCAGCCTTACCCACCGCCGCCACCAACACGTCCGCCGACCGCACCAGCTCGGGCAAATTTTTCGTACGCGAATGGCAGATGGTCACCGTTGCATTGGCGCGCACCAACAGCAGGGCCACCGGCATCCCCACAATATTGGAGCGGCCCAGCACAACCGCATTTACCCCTTCCAAGGAAGGCAGGACCCGCTTGAGCATGTACATCACGCCCGCCGGCGTGCAGGGAATGAAGAGGGGATCACGGCCTTTTTGTGCCAGACGGCCGATATTCAGGGGGTGAAAACCATCCACGTCCTTTTCAATGCTGATCGCGCTCAGCACCCGCTCCTCATCCAACCCGGAGGGCAGGGGAAGCTGCACCAGAATGCCGTTCACGCGCTCGTCCGCATTGAGCTGGCGCACCAAGTCTTCAACTTCCGCCTGGGTCGCCGTGGCCGGCAGTTCGTAGCCGAGCGATTCAATCCCCACCTCGGCCGAGGCCTTGCGTTTGGAACGGACATAGACATGGGAGGCCGGATTGTCCCCCACCAGGACGGTCGCCAGCCCAGGGGCCGGGCGTCCTGAAGCCACCCAGGCGGCAACTTCCTCCTTGACCTCATGGCGAACCTGTTCAGCCAGTGCATTGCCATCCAATAGTTGAGCAGTCATGGTACCTCCAAAATCACAAAAACGGGAATGAACCGGGAGCAAACCGGCAGTGATCTGTTCTCAAATTAATTATACCTACAACGAGAAACTGTGCGCAGGCAAACTGATGTTATAATCCGGTTTCAGGAGATCAAACAAAACATGAGCAAACTCTGTGTAATTGGAACCGGATATGTCGGCCTGGTGACGGGCGCCTGTTTTGCCGATCTGGGCAATGACGTTGTTTGCATGGACGTAGACACCCAGCGGATTGAACGGCTGCAGCAAAACATCATGCCGTTTTATGAGCCTGGCCTTGAACAGTTGGTGGCGCGCAATGTGGCGGCCGGCCGACTGCGCTTTACAACAGATTACACCGAGGCTTTGAAGGATGTTGAATTTGTCTTCATCGCGGTTGGCACACCCTCGGGTGTGGATGGCGAAGCTGATTTACAGTATGTGCGCCAGGCCGCTGAAAGCGTAGCCGATCTGGTGGACCATGCCATCATCGTCATCAATAAATCCACCGTCCCGGTGGGGACCGGAGATTGGGTTTCGGACATTATCCGCAAACAGCGCAACGGCCGTCCGCTGGAATTCCAGGTGGTCTCCAATCCGGAGTTTCTACGGGAAGGTTCGGCAATCGGTGATTGCATGAACCCGGACCGGATCGTCTTGGGCTCGTTAAACCGGGCCGCAGCTGAAAAGGTGGCCGAACTGTACTCGGCCCTGCGCTGCCCGGTGCTGATCACGGATTTGCGCACTGCAGAAATGATCAAATATGCCGCCAACGCATTTCTTGCCACCCGGATCTCCTTCATTAATGAAATTGCCAATATGTGCGAAGAGTTGGGTGCAGATGTGGAGGAAGTGGCCCGGGGCATGGGTTTGGACAAGCGCATTGGTCCGGCATTCCTGGAAGCCGGCCTGGGCTGGGGAGGCAGTTGCTTCCCCAAGGATGTCAAAGCGCTGGCCCACATGGCGGTGCTTCATGGCACTCACCCACAGCTGCTGCAGGCGGTGATGGATATCAACCGCAACCAGCGGCGCAAGGTGATCTACAAATTACGCAAGGAGCTGGGCAGTTTGAGCGACAAGGTTGTGGGTGTGCTGGGGATCGCCTTCAAGCCGGAAACCGATGACATCCGCGAGTCCCCAGCCGTGGAGATCATCCATCTGCTGCAAAATGAAGGTGCGATTGTCCGTGCCTACGATCCCCAAGCCATGACCAATGCCGCCCCCGTGCTCAAAGGCGTCATTCTCTGCCAGAGCCCTTATGAAGTTGCCGAAGGCGCGGACGCGCTGGTACTGGCGACCAAATGGAATGAATTCAAACAAATTGACATGCACCGCATTCGCCAGATCATGCGTCAGCCCATCCTGATGGACGCCCGCAATATCTGGGACCCGCAGCGGACCCGCGAGATGGGATTCACCTATTTCGGTGTGGGCCGTGGGTTTACACCAAACGCCTAGTTGAAGCACGATCACAATTCACACAGGCGCTGCGGCTGCGCAGATCAATTCACGTTTGAAACCGATTTTTCAAACCTTATCTGCTTCAAGCGCGGCGCCTGGGGCTGTTTTAAAACCGGGCGGCGCAAACAGAACTGAACCATGGACGAAAAAACACTGTCAATACTGGAATATCCCAAAATTCTGGAACGGTTGGCTGATTACGCTGCATTCAGCGCCTCGGCCACCCTGGCCAGACAACTGCGCCCCACGACAAATATTGATGAAGCGCTGTTGCGGCAAGCCCGGACCACCGAAGCGCGCCGGCTGCTGGATGTCAATACTGAAGTTGGCATTGGTGGAGCGACTGACATCCGGCTGCTTTCAGAACGGGCCGCCCGCCTGGCCGTACTGTTGCCGGTCGAACTGCTGGAAGTGCGCAATACACTGATCAGCGCCCGCGAACTGGGCCGCACCTTTGAGCGACTTTCCAGCCAGGCGCCGCAGCTGGCGGCGGTGGCCGCGCCCCTCCCGCCCCCGCCCGGTCTGATCGAATCCATCTCCCGAGCCATCTCTGAACGGGGCGAAATTCTGGATAATGCCTCTCCAGCCCTATCCTCCATCCGCTCGGAGTTGAAGGTGGCGCATGAGCGCCTGCTCAGCCGGCTGGAACGGATGGTCAACGACCCCAAAAACCAGCCCATCCTGCAGGAGCAAATCATCACCCAGCGGAACGGCCGTTATGTCATTCCGCTGCGCGCCGATTTCAAGGGCCGGCTGCGTTCAATTGTGCATGATCAATCCTCCTCCGGCCAGACCCTGTTCGTCGAGCCCCTGGTGGTGGTGGAACTCAACAACCGCTGGCATGAACTGCAGCTGGCCGAACGGGATGAAGAACGCCGTATTCTGGCGGCTCTGTCAGCCCAAGTGGGAGAACACGCTCCCGAACTGCACGCCATTGTGGAAGCCTTGGCCGAACTGGATCTGGCTTTGATGTGCGCCAAATACGCCGAAGATTTACATGCCGTTGAGCCAATGCTGGTGGCGTATAAAAACATCCGCAATGGAGAGCATCCGGGCAGTACCATCCTGCTGCGCCACGCCCGCCACCCCCTGTTGGATCCCAAAATTGTCGTGCCCATTGATGTGGAACTGGATGAACGCACCTTTGGGGTGGTCATCACCGGGCCCAACACAGGCGGCAAGACCGTGACCTTAAAAACAGTGGGCCTGCTCGCCTTGATGGCCCAAAGCGGGCTGCATATCCCGGCCCAGTCCGGTTCCACACTGAGCCTCTTTGAGGATATTTATGCCGATATCGGCGACGAACAATCCATTGAACAGTCATTGTCCACGTTCTCGGGCCATATCACCAACATTGTGCGCATCCTGCGGCAGGCCAGCCGCCGGACATTGGTGGTCTTCGATGAATTGGGTGCCGGAACTGATCCCCAGGAAGGTGCCGCCCTGGCCCGCGCCATTTTGGCCCACTTGGTGGAAAAACGCATCCCCTGCCTGGTGGCGACCCACTACCCGGAACTGAAAGCTTACGCTCACAGCACGCCGGGGGTCGTTAATGCCAGTCTGGAGTTCAACTTGCAGACTTTACGCCCCACCTATCACCTGACCATTGGCCTGCCGGGACGATCCAACGCGCTGGCAATCGCCGAACGGCTGGGGCTGCCCGGGGAAATCATTCAGGCAGCCCGCACGATGATCAATCCCACCGACTTGCGCGCTGAAGACCTGCTGGACGAAATTCACCACCAACGCGATCTGGCCCGCAAGGCTCGCGGCGAAGCTGAACAAACCCGGGCTCGATTAAATCAAGAAAGCCTTGCCCTCAATGCCCGGCTTGAAAAAATCGAGGATGAACGGCAAAAAATTCTGGACCAGGCCCGATCCCAGGCTGAAGCCGAGTTGGAGTCAGTGCATGCTGAACTGGATGAAGTCCGGCGGGCACTGGCGCGCGCCCGACAACCGGTTGAAGCATTGAAACCGCTGCAGGAGACTGTGGAAACCCTCCAGGAAACAGTGGAACAACCAGTGAACCGACGCACCGTCAGCCGGCCCGCAACCGGCACCCCCCGACCGCTGCGTCCCGGCGACAAGGTGCGGGTGCGGTCACTGCAGGCTGATGGCATTGTGAGTGCCCTGGGTGAAAATGAGGTGGAGGTCATGATCGGTAGCCTGCGAGTGCGCTCACGACCGGCGGATGTCCAGCGGGCCCAAGTCGCTGAAACTGAAACACCCCCGCCACCCCAACGCAGCGTCACCGGCAGTGCCACCGCGCCTTTCCACCCTTCACCTGGTCTGGAACTTGATCTGCGGGGCCAGCGCGCCGAGGATGCCTTGGATGCCCTGGATCGCTACCTGGAATCGGCTGCCATGGCCGGCTTGCCCTGGGTACGTATCATCCACGGCAAGGGAACCGGCCGGCTGCGGGTGGTGGTTCGGGAAGCACTGCGCGCTTCCCCCCATGTCTCAACCTTTGAAAATGGCGGCGACAAGGAGGGAGGGGACGGCGTTACCGTTGCCCACCTGCAGTCTGATTAGCCTGCGGCGGCTTGATGAGCCCACCTGCAGTCTGATTAGCCTGCGGCGGCTTGCTGAGCCCACCGGGGCTGATTGGCACGCGGCGGCTTGATCAATGCTGTTGCGGCTCAAATATTCTGGGCTGCTGATTAACGATAAAGGCCAATCGTGCAAGACCCCCACACGATTGGCCTCTTTGTGCACTGGCTCCCTTTGCCAGCACCCCGGAAAGCATCTTTGATACTTCTATTATGCACCGGGGTCTGGACAAATTTTGGACAAAATATCCACTTGATGAATAAAGCTGTACAATTGTACCTGTGGCGGCAGGTTAATTAAAAAGGACAGGGCTGGATGGGACGGCGTTGCGGGGAAATCATAGGCATGAGGTCATGAGGGAGATGGATCGCGGGTTCACGTTCCCCTTTATAAGAGCCAGATTGGGTTTCCCCGGCATCCGCCTGCCCGGGTGGTCAAGGTAAACGCTTCAGGTAACATTTAGAATTGGAGCGCCGGCTGTGGGCCAAATCGCAAATAGGATTGGGTTGCCTGGTTCATGTCGGCATAATGACCGCGATAGTGTGGTGGCAGCAGTGCCGCCATCTGATACATGATCTCAGCGGTCATCTGGTTGCGCACATCGCGCGACAATGCCCGCCCGCCGGCATCCAGGAAAAAAGGCTGGCCCACCACAATTTGAACCCGGGGGCGGCGGAACCGCAGCAGTTGGGATTGATATTCAGCATGGCCGTAGTAGACAACCGGCAGGATGGGAGCCCCACTGCGCACAGCCAGCAGGACAATTCCCGGGTGTCCCTCCTGCAGACAGCCATGCCGGCTGCGGGTGCCTTCTGGGGCCACCGCCACGATCTTTCCCGCAGCCAGGGCCTGCTGTGCCAGGTGAATGGCCGATAAATCAGCCTCACCGCGGCGGATGGGGATCCCATCCCAAATCGTGAATAGAAAGCGGAACAGGGGATTATCCCAGGTTTCGACCTTGGCAATTGCAGATACCGGCCGGGGGTAAAGATGCGAGAGGCCCATGGGCGCATCCATGGAGTTGACATGGTTGACGGCCAGAATCAGCGGTCCTTGCTTGGGGACCCGGGCTAATTCGGCATCCTGCATGTCAAACATCATGCGGATGACAAATTTAATCGTCCGATTAACAATATGAACGGTAAAGTTCATGCGTCCTGCGGAATCACAAGCTCAAGCTGATGCGGCAGAATTTCAATATCCAGCTGGAGGCCTTCCGTACACAAAGTCTCCCCGTCGGCATGGGCCGGCAGGGTGCCTTTGCTGGCGGTGATGGTGATATGCCGGCCATGAAGGGTGCGAATAGCCGGATGGGTGTGCTGGGTGCCGCTTTGATAGAGCGGCATGATGCGGAGCACCTCCAGGCGACTGACCTGACGGGCAATGCATAAATCCAGAATGCCATCATCCGGTTTGGCGTTGGGGGTCATCCAGAACTTTCCCCCCAGTCGTCGGCCATTCATGATATTGATCATCAGGCAGGACAGCGTTGAGGCTTGCCCATCAACGGTAAGCTGAACTTCGGGAGCCTTATAAAACAGGAATATCGTCTTGAGGGCAGCAATCACATAGGAGGAGTCCGAGATGTGCCCCATTTTGGCCGCCTGGAACCCTACAACGGCGTCAAAACCCACGCCCACGCCGTTGCCAAAATACCGCCCTTCCGGATAAAACTCGCCAACAGACCGACCGATATCGATCCAGCGGCGGTGATTCTCCGCCACAGCCAGACAAGCCCGCTGCCAGTCGGCACCGATCCCCATGCTTGCGGCAAAATCATTACCCCGTCCCAAGGGGATCACCCCCAAGGCAGCCCGTCCCAATCCCTGCTGCTTGGCTTGCATGATGCCGTTAATGATTTCATTAACGGTGCCATCGCCACCGCCAGCCACGATGACGTCAAAGTGATCGGCCACAGCCTGACGCGCCAGATCCAGCGCGTGACCGGGACGGGCGGTCTCGGTCACTTCCATCGACAGACCGTAACCATCCAGAACCTGACGGACAAAGGGGAGCTGAGCTCGGGCAGTTCCTCGTCCGGCGGCTGGATTGAGAATGACTTTATATCGCAGCATTGCGTATCAATTCCTTTGGTTGTGAATATCTTGATTTTAATCGGGATAGAGTGTTTGTCAAGCGCTTGTTTGGACCAGTTTCCAGATGGTCAGACCAATGACAAGGACCGCCAACACCCAGATCAGGATGACCAGCACGACATACAGCCCATATCCCGGCGGCTGAACCTGCGTCACCTGATCCGCCTGTTGGCGGGCGGTATCCATCACCGGGGCCGGAATCATTTTCAGCGCCAGGATTATCCCCAGTGGCGTGAGAATCAGGTCATCGAGCTGACCCAAAACAGGGATGAAGTCCGGGATGAGATCAATCGGGCTGAAAGTGCGGATGACCACATAGGCAGCAAACAGGCGGGCATACCCGGGTGTGCGTGGATCACGATAGGCAAAATACAAGGCCAACGTATCGCGGCGCAGCTGGTGTGTTCTGTTTTTTAACCGATCCAGCGCATTTGCAGGCATGGGTGTGATGATAACACAATTACGTGGATCAGAATCCGCTATAATCAGCATATGATCGAGTTTGAAAGTACATTAACCGAAATAACCCTTTCACCAGGCGGCATCGGGGGAGTCCTCGCGTGCCCGCCCCGGCTGCAGTTACAGCCAGGGCAATATCTGCTGGGAACCGTCCCCGAACTGGCTGCCCCCCTGGCGTCAGCCCTCTTCCCGGCGGACATTCAATCCGGGCTACTGCGGCTGGCGGCCCCGCTGCCGCAAACCTGGACCGCGGGTATGATCCTGCGGGTACGGGGACCGCTGGGGCATGGTTTTACCCTGCCCGCCCTGGCGCGACGGGTGGCGCTGGCAGACCCCAATCACAGTGCGGAACGGCTGGCGCCGCTCATGACCGCCGCGCTGGCCCAGGGGGCGGCAGTGGTGTTATTTTCCGCCACTTCCCCCGCTGATCTGCCCGCCGAGGTGGAGAGTCTCCCCCTCGAGCAACTTGCTGAAGCTCCAGCCTGGGCTGACTATCTGGCGTTGGACCTGACCACCGCGCAGGCTGCGAACTGGCGGAAATTATTGGCCATTCCCCCCGGCCAGCCTTGCCCCTGCAGTACCGAAACACTGATTGTCACCGCCATACCCTGCGGCGGGCAGGCCGAGTGCGGGGTCTGTGCCGTGCAAACCCGTTCCGGCTGGCGCCTGGGGTGCAAGGATGGCCCGGTATTTCCCCTGACGGAACTGGAGCTGCGATGAGTGCCAACCTCCCACGTCAGGAATTATACAGCCGCTCCCCATGGCTGGTCGCCGGGCTGGGTTTTGCTCCGGCCGCGGCACTGCCGGTCCTGCCGGAGCCACCCGGCGCATTTATCACTGCGCCCATCAGCATCGCGGCACGCACCCCGGCGGAAAGCCGGGCCTGCCTGAGTTATCCAGGAGGCTTTCTACTGCACACCGGGCTGCCCAACCCCGGACTGCGCGCCATCCTCAAACATTATGCCGCCCGCTGGGAGCGCAGCGGCCTGCCGATCTGGCCGCATCTCATACCGGCCACGCCAGATGAAGCCGGCCGGATGAGCCGGCTGTTGGAAGGGCGAGAGAATGTCACGGCACTGGTCATCAGCCCGCCGCTCAATTTAAAAGAAAACGAACAGCGGGACCTGCTGGCCGCCGCCCGGGGCGAATTACCCATCATTGTCGAAATCCCACTGTCGGCCATCAGTGCAGCCGGGGTGGAGACCTTGGCCGGCCTGGGCATCAGCGCCATCATTGGCGGAGCACCACGTGGTTGTCTGCCGGCTGCAGATGGTACCCTGGTGGGCGGCAGACTGTTTGGTCCCGGACTGCTGCCACAAACCCTGGAGGTTGTACGCCTGGTCAAACGTGCCGGTCTGCCGATCATTGCCGCGGCCGGAGTGTTCTCCGCCGGCGCCGGCACCGCTGCCCTGACTGCCGGGGCCTGGGCGGTGGCGCTGGATGTGGTCCTCTGGCGGCCGGGGGCACTGGGTCTCTAATATTCCAGCGTGATGGTCACCGGGCCATCATTTTGAATATCCACCAGCATGTGCGCACCAAACTCACCGGTCTGAACAGCGACACCTTGTTCGCTCAATAACTCAACGAAGCGGTCACACAATGGACGGGCAATCTCCGGGGGGGCCGCATCCGTAAAAGCCGGTCGATGCCCCTTGCGGGTATCCGCATACAGGGTAAATTGTGATACTACAATGGCGGCGCCTTGAACATCCAGCACGGAGAGATTCATCTTGCCATTCTCATCGCCAAAGATGCGCAGCAGGGCAATTTTACGCGCCAGCAGGCGGGCTTTGTCTTCATCATCACCCGGACCGATGCCCAGTAGAATGACCAATCCCAACCCAATCCCCGCCACGCGGCGGTCGCCAATGGTCACACTGCCACGAGAAACGCGCTGGATGACAGCCTTCATAATTCTTCGCGGCGGAAACCACTCCGCTTTGGCGGGTGGACGCCCCATCG
>DAOQTN010000062.1:0-10093 GCA_035340555.1 Anaerolineaceae bacterium
GGGCGGACGCGGGATTCCAGCTCGATGGGGTAGGTCAGTTCGCGCAGTTCGTCATTGACGATCGCGCCGACAATGGGGGGATTGTCCCATTCGGGCAACGAACGCAGGAACACCCCCACCGGCATGCCGCGCGGGCCTTCAAAAATCCGCCCATCGGGCAGGTGAATTTCAACCGTTTGACGCGATTGGGTTTGTTGAATTGAATGATCTGGCGTGAGATACATGGCCATCCCTGAAAGTGAAATATCCCGTCCAGCGGGACGGTTAGTATACCACAGGTGCAGCCCCACAAAGATTAAATCTACCGCCTTGCCGCCACGCTGGCTCTTGCCACGGCACGGAGAAGTGCCGCCAGCACACACACGACTGACAAAACAGGACCGCCAGCCAGACCGCTCAGGATGATCAGCCGGCCAGACGCAGGACTGTCTGCCGGACCGCTCAGGATGATCAGCTGGCTAGAGGCAATGCCGTCAGCGGGCTAGAGGCAGGGCCGTCAGCGGGCCAGGCGCAGGACCACGCGAAATCCCAAATCATCCAGCCTGACTTCCGGGTTGTACTTGCTGCGGGAGGCACAGCGGGCGTTTCTGGGACTGAAGGAGTAGGAGCCCCCGCGCACCACTCTTTCATTGCCGGTATCCGGACCGGGGGGATCCTGCAGGGGGGAATTTTTATAGTAGTTCTGGTCGTACCGATCAGCGCACCATTCCCACACGTTGCCGGCCATGTCCACGCATTTATAAAAGCTGTCACCTTTGGGGCTGTATGAGCCCACCGGAGTTGTGCCGCCATTGCCCAGTTTTTCGGCAAAGTTGCCCCGGGTGCCGTCGGGGGCCGGATCCCCCCAGGGGTAGATGCGGGCATCTGTTCCCCGGGCCGCTTTTTCCCACTCCGCCTCCGTTGGCAGGCGCACCGGATAGCCGCACAACTGGCCCAGCCAATCGCAGAACGCCATGGCTTCACGCCACTTGACATCCACAACCGGATGGTTCAATTTGGTCCGCGGGGGTCGTCCGTTCAACCAGCCCGAAGGGATCCTGCCCTCAGCAGCCTGGATGTAAGCGGCATACTGGGCGTTTGTCACCGGGGACCAGCCAATCCAGTAATCGGGCAGTAGCACCGGATGCTGACGAAGTTCATCATAGGCGGCATATTTGTCCACCTGAATATCACTGCCCATGCGAAATTCGCCGGCCGGGATGTGTATCAACTTCATTTCCTGCAATCCGCCCAATGAAAGGATGATGTAATCACCGTCAAACATTTTCCCAACCGGCGGGGGGGGCAATTTGCCGTTCCCGGCCGGCACCTGGGCAGTCATCTGGTTGAGGATTGCCCGGCGGGAGATCAGGTCCGGATGTTGGGGGTATTTTGCCTCCAACTGGGACAGCGTCTTTTCCGCCTGGTCCAGGCTGCCGGCCGAGATCAACTGATCAAGGATGTTGAGGGCATCCGCCAAATTAGCACCCGGGGGCGGGGAATTAACAATGACGGTGCCCCCCCCCAAATTGATGATGCCGCCGGAAATGCCGGAAATATTACCGGTTGAAATGTGACCCGACGATCCAGCGGGGGGCGCCACCGGTGGCTGTGAGGATCCAGGGCGGGAGCGCAGCTTAAACAGGCTCGTGTTGGCGGTATGCAGATAAAGAATGGGTGTGGCCCATTCCAAGGAAGATTTCATGGTAATGGAAACCGCCTTGCGGGCCCCGGTGACGGCCGTGTCAACCCGGCCATCCGTCGTCAACAGATCATAAAAACTGCGCGAAAATTCAATGGCGGCGCGATCCGAAATGGGATACTGCATGGCCACCACCGCCGGGATGCCGCGCTGGGCCAGCGTTGCCGCGGTGGAGGAAAAGGACTCCCGTCCGGTATGGGCGGTATCACAGGCGTTCAGCAATACCAGGCGTAAAGTTTTGGCCCCATCCAGCAGGCGCACCAGGTCCGTGGCCGTAATCGGGTCGGTTTTTCGCGTGCTCTCATCTTCAAAAGCCAGTACCCCTTCATCCCGGGCCTCGTCAAAACCACCATGTCCGACAAAGTGGAAGGCGTGCCAGGGACCATTGGCATGGACCACTTTCAGCAGGTTGCGCCAGGATTGGCACTCCTCCAGCCAATGCACGTGAACCAATCCCTGCGCCACCAGGGCTTCCAGCGCCTGATTCATCCGGGAGCGCTCAGCCGTTCCATCCAGGATCTTCTGGTCGGACGGTGAAGGCATCATACACAAAATTCGCAGCGGCGGCTTCACCTGCAGGGCCTTGAGCGGGCGGGGCTGGGGAATATAGCGCACCAGGGGGAAACCCGATCGCAGACATAAATATTCACGCTCGGCGGGATTGTAGAGAAATTCCCAGGGCAGGGTCACCAAATCAGGATCTTCAAGGCGCAGTTGAATGCACAGATCTTTGTGTCGTTTTTCGGCCTCATGGCAACTGCTCACGTACAAGCTATTAATTTGGCCTGTAAACAGGGTCTCAAACAACGTCCGACCAAACGCCTGTGCTTTTTTTAACGCCGAGGTCTGGTCCGAGTCAGCCTTGCCACCGGATTGAATCAGGGCCGCTTTCAGGATCTGCCGGGCCTCTTCAAGTGCCTGGGCATCAATGGGTGGTTTAAATTCACCGGCGGCTTCGCCCTGCGGTGAGCGGATGACAACCGGATGAACGCCACCCTCGCCACGATAAATATTGATCTCAAAACTCAGGAAGTCTGCCATGAATCACCCGCCGTTGAAATCAAGATGCCATCATTATAGCATGACAATCCGTTCACGAGGGTTCAAGGTTGCCAGTTTGCCGGATCTGCGATTTACGGCACAGCCAGCCAGCGGTAAACCACCATATTCTCGCCACCTTGGGCGGGGGCCACGGCCCCGCCGGTAACATGGACCGGATCCCGACCCTGGACCAGCCGGGGGTACCAAGCGGGAAAGGTCACCAGATAATCCACCCCGGATTGATCCAGATAGGCGGCCAGCCGGGTTTCATCCCGGATGAAGGGGATCACCTCCGGCGAAATCAGACCGGCCAGATCCAATAGCTCGCGATCGGCATAGTACCCCAATGCCCCAATGTCATGCGCCGCAATCAGGGCATCCGGCGGCGTGTTGTCCGCCACCCAGTGAGCGGTTTGCACCATCTCGGTTTCAATGATGGCCACATCCTCTGAATAAGACCGGGCACCCAGGGCATAAAATGAAACGGCCACCCCGGCCAGGGTCAGCGCGGCAGCAAAACGCAGCCGGCGGCGCCATTTCTGCGTCAAGGGCAAATCGGCCAGCAGCCAGGTCGACCCCACCAAGCCCAGCAGAAAAAGCACCGGCATGGCCGGCATCAGATACCGGCCGTGCTGGTAGGTCACCGGCAGTCGCAAGGCATAAATGAGGGTATAACCCAGCCACCAGAGGGTCATTGCCAACAGAACGAGATCTCCGGAAAGAACTGCAACCGGGCGGCTTCTGCCGGGCAGCAATCGCCGGACGGCCTTCAAAATGGCATACAGCACCCCCGGCAGCAGCACCACCCCCACCCCAACCAGCGGCAGGGCCGCCAGACTGCCCAACCGGGCCAGGAGGGGTTGTGATGTCAGCACCGCGTATTCGGCCTGTTTGGCATAGAAGGTATTGGGCCACCATTCTCCGGCCAGGGCCAGATTGAATCCCAAGTAGGGCAGAAACAACAGGCCAAACCCGGCCAGGGCCAATCCGATCCTGGTCCAACGGGTCCGCCCTGCTCCGGGTTGGAAAAAAGTGACAAACAGTACCGGGCCAATCAGGGTCAGTCCATCGGGCCGGACCCAGGCCGAGAGGCCGGCCAGCAGCCCTGCGGCAAACATCCGCCCGCGGGTGGAGGGTCGCAGCAGCAGGGCAAATACCGCCACACCCAGCAGGGCTTGCAGGGTTGTTTCCATTCCGGATGAGGCCGCCCAGACCAGGTGCCATTCCACGAGCAACAGCAGCCCGACCCAGGGCAGCGCCCGCCGGTCCCGCAGTGTCAATGGCTCCAACGGTTCCAACGGCGCCAGTTGCGTCGGCCGCTCCAGCCGGTTGAAGGCTTCCTGGCCGCAAATGGCCAGGAGCGCCAGACACAACCCGCCCAGGAAAAAGGTCCAGCCGTAGGGTGTCCCACGGCCAACCAGGTGACCGCCGGCCAGCAGCGCCGACCAGAGCGGTGCGGTGGAGCCTGCCGAAGGCTGGCCCGGCAGAAAAGACCACTCTCCCCGCTGGGCCAGGTTGCGGGCATAGGTCTGGTGAATCCAGGCGTCATCCAGCGGAAAACCAATCCCCGCCCGGGTCCCGGAAACCAGCAAAAATCCCCCCAGGGCCAGGACGGCCCCCAGCAGCAAAATCAATCGGTTGCAGTTCAGGGACATGCGGTCACCCGGTAGATTTGAACGCCGGAGACGGACTGCAGATAAGTCAGTCCCGGCAACGAGGCAGGATGGTCAAAGAGCGGCCGCAGCAGGGCCGGTGCATTGATGTCCAGCAGCAGATAGCCGGCTCCGTAGCGGCAGGCCGCCGCCAGCGCCGTGTCCGTCCCCCCGTTGGGCAGCACCACCGCCGGGCGGCGCGTGGCTGCGTTAAAACCGGGGGGATTGTTCACCATGATCACGGCATCCTCCGGGATCTTCAGGGCCTCAAGTTCCTGGTCCACCTGCAAAAACCGGCGTTCATCGGCATCCCACCGGGTGGCGCTGGGGTTGGGACCAACCACCCGCACCGCATACAGCCCAACCGTCAAAGCCACACCCAGCACTGCGATGCCAGCGCCAAACACCGGCCAGGCCTGGTTGCGCTTCCAGCCACGATGCCGGGTGCCCCAATCAATGATCACGTCCAGTCCCAGCGGCACCGCCGCCCAAAACAGCGGTTGAAACGCGGCTCCCGAATGCAGATAGCCGCCGCGCGAACCGGCAAAGGGAAATACCACACTCATCACGATAAACGTCAACAGCCAGAGGCCGGCGGCCGCCTGGACAAAGCGGCGCTCCCGCAACCGCCAGAGACCCAGCAGCATTAGCGGCAGTAAGATCACCAGGCCCTGCACCCCCACCAGATTGGCCAGGTTCCACAACAGCGCCCGCGCGCGCTCAAACAGGGCGGCGCTCAAACCGCGGGCCCACCAGTTTTCAAACGTCAAGCCCGTGGCGGGATAGGCATAGGTATCATCATACGTGGTCAGCCAGAGGGTTTGGGCTCCACCCGGTAACGGCGATCCATACAGTTGCAGATTGCGAGCCAGCCACCAGCCGGCCACCAGCAAATACCCCAGCGCCGCCAGGACCAACAGCGTGTAAAAGCGGGGGCGGCGGTAAAACGGGCGCGCCACCGCCCAACCCGCAGCCGGCACCACGGCCAGCAGCCAGACCAGGCCATCCGCCCGGGTGAGGTGCAGCAAACCCGCCACAGCCCCAAGCAGCAAAAAGCGCAGCCAGAGCCATTTGCCGGGCGGCACAGGCGCCCCCCGGCGGGAGTGCAGGCCAAAGCCCAACCAGAGGAAACCGGTGCCCAACAGCATGTACAGCACAAAACTATCGGTCAGGGTCAAGTACTGCAGATAAAAACCGGAAAAGGTCGCCAGAGCCCAGGCCAGCAGCCAACGCCGGGTGCGCTGGGCAGCACTGGCTGCCGGATCCAGGTGAGCGGCCAGGGCTGCCACCAACCAGGGCAGAATGCCGGCCAGCAAGCTTAAGGGAAGCCGCGCAACCAGGAAACCGGAATTTTTAAACAGCAGCAGCGCCGGCGTGCTGGCTAGCGAGGTCAATGGCATCCAGTAGGTGTGCGAAGGATGGGGCAGCCCGGCCGGATCATCCAGATAGTTCCACAGGACCGGCTCGGTCAACCCCTGCCCGGCGGCCAGCTGACGGGCCCCGATATAATAATACGCGGCGTCCATGTACCCGGGCGAACGTTGAAACTTCAAACCGGCAGCCACGATCAACAAGTTAATGAAAATCAACACCGGGAGCAGCTGCAAGCGGATGATTCGGGAGCGCTGGGGGGGCGCCGTAGAATTGGATGCAGAGCCGGACGTGAGGGCGGGTGCAGGGCGGTCTGGCGTGGCGGACGGGGAATTGGCTGGCGTGACGGACGGGGGAGTGGCTGGGGGCGCGGCTGTGTTCATCGCTGGTTACCGGTCGAAGGTATAGATTTCCAGGTCACCAAAAATTTGATGCCCGGCCAGGGTGCAACAGGCATTCAGTTCCACCAAGACCGGATGCTGCGAATAGCCCAGGGAGAGGTAGTCCGTGATCGCCTGGGTGAAGACCACAAAGTGGATGCGATCAGCCCCGGCAATCGCCACAGCGGTATCCGGCTGGGGAAACAGCTGCATGGCCGCTTGGGACGCGGGGGCATAAGTATCATTGGATGAACCGGGAACATCCGCCAGAAACACCTGGGGCAGATCCGGCGCATAATAATGGGCGGGGAAAAAGCTCAATTTGTTGTCGTGCAAAATCACATCACCCGGCTGGTTTTGGGCCTCCAGGGCGGTCACCGCCTCCTGAAACGGGGAGCGTGGGAAAGACTCAAAGGTATAGTAGGCGGGCAGCGATATGACGGCGCCAAGGACAAACAATCCCAGCAGAAAAGGTCCCACCCCCCGCCGCCAGCTCCGGGCGGTGGCGCGCCCGGCCAGTCCCAGAAAAGCCAGTGCGGCCGCTAAAAAACCCCGGGTGACAAAAACCGGGCGGATCAGATAGGAGGCAATAAAAAGCAGAGCCGGCAGCCCCAGCATCACCCCCACCAGCAGGGCCAGGCCAGCCCCCTCCCGGCGGGAGCGCCAGGTTTCAAGCAGGGTCAACACATAGGCCTGGGCGGCAATCACTCCACCGATCATCATCCAGATGCCCGGCAGCGGCAGATGAATCACAAACAGGAGGACCGCCTGGACCACCTCCACCAGACCCGGCCGGGGGGTCCAGAAAGCCCGCTGGATCTTGGCCACCTGCCCCGGAACCAGCCAGAGCCAGGGCAGTGCCAGCAGGCCGATGCCCGCCTGGGCAAGGCACAATCGCAGCAGCAGCCGCCACTCCCGGCGGACCAGCAGCACCAGATTGGGAACCGCCAGCCCAAAAATCGCCAGGTTATGCGAATACATGGCCGCGGCACCGCACGAAACCAATCCCAGCCAATCCGTCCCGCGGGGGCCGCGGCCGTCGGGGCGCCAGATGCGGGCGAAAAAATAATAGTAGCCCAGCTGGCTCAGTGCCAGGAGGGCATACATGCGCAAATCCTGGGCGTGATACAGCTGCAGCGGAGAAATTGCCGCCAGCAGGGCCGCCCAGATGCCGGCGGAATGGCCAAAGAGGCGCCGGACCAGTAGATACAACAGCATCACAATGCCCAGGCTGAGCAGCACGCTCAACAACCGCAGCCAGGCCAGGGAGCGCCCGGCCAGCAGCCAGAAGTGCAGCAGAAAATAATACAGCGGCGGCATGGTGTCAGCCGCCGTCCCGCGGATGATCTCCGGCAGGCTGCGCTCGGCCAGAAAGATGCTGAAGGCATCATCGTATTGAATGCTGCGCGTCCCCAGCATCACCAACCGCAGTGCCAGAGCAACGGCCAGCACGGCCAGGATCTGCCAATCAGCTCGGAGATTCCGCAGTGCCCTCACGATTAGGCCAGCTCCTCCTCATAGGACCGGTCAATCCAGGTGCTTGACGACCGGATGGTCCACCAGCGCACCCAGTACAGCATGAGCAACAGAAAAGCCGGCAGCGGGAAAAACATGACCGGGCTCTGAATGGGCTGGTAGGCATACTCCACCGTGCCCAAGAATATCGCCCAGACGCCCACCAGCAGCAGGATCAGACTGCCGATGATCAATGACAGGCTGGCTTTCTGCCAGCGCGCCGCCAGACCGGCAAAAATCAGGGGCAGTGCCGGGGCCATCATGATGAAGTTGCCGGGGTCATTCTGGATACCCACCCAGCCGCCCAGCACCAGGGTCAGACAAATGGTCCACAAAAAGCCGCGAAAGTCCGCTTTGCGATGCAAGATCCACTCAACAAGCAGGATCAGACTGAACACGCCTGAGAAAATCCAGCCCATCGTCCGGCCAAATCCCGGCCAGAATTCTGCAAAGGCAGCGGCAACCGTCCCGGGGGGATTGTAGCCGGGATAGCGGACAACCTCCCGCAGATTCTGCCAGAGCCAGTCCGGCAAAAACAAGGCGGCAAAGGCCGACAGAATAAAGACACTGGCCGCCAGCCAGCTGATGATCTTCCAGCGGCGGTGCGCCATTGCCCAGATCACAATAAACACCAGCACCAGCACCACCAGTTGGGGTTTGATGGTGGTCAAGGCCAGCAGCATTCCGGCAATTTCATCCTGGCGCGTCCGGATCGCCAGCAGCGCCCCCACCAGGGCCAAAATCACCAGGATGACCGCATTGCCATTGATCAGCGGCCGCACCGCATGATACCAGACCAGCGAGAACAGCAGGTACAAAATCAACAGCCACATCCCCGGCCGCCAGCGCGCCAGCCTGGCCGCCAGCAGCGCCGTGGCGGCCAGGCCAATCTCGAGCACCGTCATCCAGATGGCCCGTGCCCAGATAAAATTCTTGATCAGGGCAAAGGGGAGGAACAGCATCACGGAGTAGAGCGGGTAGGCCACGCGCAGTTCATGCTCACCCGGGCGGGCCGGGCGGCCGTAGACAAATCGCTGAATACGCTCCGAGGTCTCATCGGAGTAGGGACTGAGGCCATCGTAAAGGAAAGAGCGGGTGCCAATCCAGTGCACCACAAAATCATTGCCGCCGGGATTCTCCGCGGCGTAACGGTAATTGACCCACCCCAGCAGAGCAATCAGGCCCAGACCAAGGACGATGGCAATCCAAATGAACCAGGTTGTTGATTTGCGGCGTGCTTTCAAATGAATTCTCCTGTGATCCGGCACGGAATGCCCCTCAGGTCAATTATAATAGGATTTGGAAAACGGACGCCGGGACCGCGGCCCTGAATTCGGGAGGTTATCATGAAATTCACAGTATCACTGGCACAATTCCAAATTGACATCGGGCAGCCGGAGAAAAATTTGGTCCGGGCCACCCCGCTAATCCAGGCCGCCGCATCCGCCGGCAGCGACCTGATCCTGTTTCCAGAACTATGGACCAGCGGCTACGATCTGGCCGCAGCCCAGCTTTACGCCGCTCAAAACGCGAAACTGCTGCCCGTCCTGGCCCAAATCAGCCGGGACCAGCAGCTGGCCATCGGTGGATCCTACATCACGGAACGCCATGGCCGTCATTACAACACCTTCGTCCTGCTGTACCCGGCCGGACAGGCTGCCGTCTGCTATGACAAACTGCATCTTTTCCGGTTGATGCAGGAGGAGCAGTGGCTGGGGGCGGGCACCGCCTGCCAAACCGCCGCCTTCCCCTGGGGGGAAGCGGGGCTGTCGATCTGTTATGATTTACGGTTTCCCGAACTCTACCGCCAGTATGCCGTCGCGGGTGCGCAGGCGGCCTGGGTGGTGGCCGAATGGCCGCAGCGGCGGATTGCGCACTGGCAAACCCTGCTGCGCAGCCGGGCAATCGAAAACCAGATGTTCGTGGCCGGGGTGAATGCCGTGGGCCCGATTGGGGACGCCGTCTACGGCGGCTGCAGTGCCATCATCTCCCCCTGGGGTGACACCCTGGTGGAAGGCAGTCCGACCGAGGAGGCGCTGCTGACGGCCGCACTGGACTTTGACCTGGTCGGCCAGGCGCGCCGCACGATTCCCGTCTTTCAGGACCGCCGGACCGACCTCTACCGCTAAACCGCCCCCAGGACAGGGATCATCAGACGGTTTCGGTGTCCGGCCTGGCGCGGCAGCGCTGGTCGAAACGCACCGCCAGCAGGAGCAGCAGCAGGGCCCGCAGGATGATGGTCAGGGGCAGGGCCCAGAACAACCCGCGGGAGAGCAGCACCGGCCACTCCAGGAGATTGACCAGGGTGAAGGTGACGCCCAGCAATACGGCTTCCTTCTCCGGCAGCATCCTTTCGGGACGCTGACGCAGTATTCCTTTCTGAAACTCGCCAGCAAGATCGAGCAGCAGTACGACACGACCGACCCCCGCCATGCGGAAATCGTGCGTGTCTT
>DAOQTN010000063.1:0-10062 GCA_035340555.1 Anaerolineaceae bacterium
CTTTGATGCCCCAGCATCGGTTACCTTGCGGGAGATTACGATCACCCGCTTAAGTGATGCCCAGTGGAGTGGAGATTCCCGCACCCTGTCTTTCAGCATTTATGCGGCTCATAGTCCAGATTCCTCCGTTCTGGCCAGTGGAATGCTGACATCGGCATTTGCTGCTGAACAATCCATCACAATTCCATTGTCTATACCATTAATACTCGATCCGGCAGTCGAATATGTTATTCAATTCGCTGTGATGGAACCAGGTGCCATGATGCGATTTGCCGGTTATCTGGAATTGGGTCTTCAGGATGAAGACCGGATTTATCGTCACCGGGTGGCTGAATTTGTTCAATTGATAACCCCGACGCAGTCGTTCCAAGTGCCTCCTTTCCGGGTGATGCAAGCTGGAACATTAAATGGAATTTGGTTGGAGAATATTGTTGACTGGGAATCACAGCCGGACTTGAAAACGCTTCGGGTGTCGCTAGCCCTGCCGGGGCAGGAGACCCAGCCCCTGGCTGTGGCTCAGATTCAAGACACCTTCCAGCGACAGACGGATTTTCGGGGTGAATCCTTCTGGTTGGAGTTTAACCCGCCCGTAGAAATTGTCGCAGACGGGGTCTATACGCTGACCTTTGAATTAACGACGGGGAATGGTGCCATTGCCTTGACCAACAGCAAAGTGGCAATCGAATCATCTTGGGACGATGCAGTTCCATTATCCATTGGCCAGGGCGGACCCTATGATGTTAACTGGGGGCCCTATCGCACCGACTTGAATTTTGAAATGTATTGGGACGATTCCGTTGATAAGCGCGACCGGATCATCTCAATTTTGAACAATACAGATTATATTTTTATGAGTTCAAACCGCCAGTGGGGCACCATCCCCCGGGTGATGGAACGTTATCCATTGTCAGCCTTCTACTATCGTCATTTACTCGGCTGCCCACCTGAGAAAGATGTGGTCTGGTGCTACTCTGTGGCGGAACCTGGTATGTTCCAGGGTGATTTGGGTTTTGAACTTGTTCATGCCGGAACCTCCTATCCCAATCTTGGCGGTCTGGAGTTCAACACCCAATTTGCTGAAGAAGCTTTTAGTGTATATGACCATCCCAAGGTCATGATTTTTAAAAAAACTGGTGATTATCAGCCATTGGCTGTACAAGCATTGCTGGAGTCGGTTGATCTCTCCAACATTGTTCGCCTGACCCCGCGACAGGCCGGTGGTTATAAGGGTAATCTGATGCTGCCTGCAGATCGCCTTGCGCAGCAGCAGGCCGGAGGAACCTGGTCTGAATTATTTGATACCGGGGCCCTGTATAATCGGTATCCTGGTCTGGCATTGCTTCTTTGGTATATTTCCATCACCCTGCTTGGCTGGTTGGTTTATCCTTTTGTTCGCCTGGCCATGGGGGGCTTGGCTGATAAGGGCTATCCATTTGCACGATTGATTGGATTACTTTTGTTGGCTCTGTTGACCTGGTTGGCAGGATCAGCGGGGATTGCGTTCAGCCGTCCGACAATTCTGGTTGTCTTGGGCATATTGAGCATTGGCAGCCTGATCCTGGGTTGGCTTCAACGTGATGGTCTGCGTGAAGAATGGCGTACACGTTCCCGCTATTTTCTCGCAGTGGAATTGATTGGACTGGTGTTTTTTGGGTTGTTTTTGCTGGTGCGTCTGGGAAATCCAGACCTGTGGCACGCATTCAAGGGTGGGGAAAAACCGATGGACTTTTCCTACTTCAATGCAGTTTTGAAAAGTACCACCTTCCCGCCGTTTGACCCTTGGTTCTCGGGTGGCTACCTGAACTATTATTACTATGGTTTTGTTATTATCGGGGTTCCAGTCAAGTTCCTGGGTATCGTACCAGCCATTGCTTATAATCTCATCCTGCCCACTTGGTTCAGCCTGATGGCGTTGGGCGCCTTTAGTATTGGCTGGAACCTGTTGAATGCGTGTCAACCTTCCCCGTCCCTGCCCAATCACCGGTCGGTTGCCGACCCAAACAATTTCCCATCCGTTCCTGCCGAGGGTGATCTGCAGCCCATTCCGGACTCTGATGGGCTCCACTCCCCTGGTAAGGCAGACAACCTGCAGCCCATGGTGGGTGCAGATAGCGATTTCCAGTCCTCCATGCCAACTCCCGGTCTGGAATTTAGCCAGGATGCCATTGATGGGAAGCTTTTACCTCCTGTAGAATTGGAAAGAATCAATCTCGCGGCGGGGACGTCATCTGAATTAACCGATATCGCCCCCGGAGTCACCCCAGACACCGGTGCGGTCACTGTCACCACAGATGGGGCCACTGCCGCCGCCCAAAATGCTGTTGCGGCTGTCACTAACCCTCCGTTGTTATCAGTGCATCAAGCAAAGCCGACCAACTGGCATCTTTACCTGGCTGGCCTGACCGCGGCTCTGGCCATATTAATTCTGGGCAATCTGGGGACCATTCGACAGATCTGGCACAGCATTCAACGCCTGGCTGCTCCAGGCGGGGTGATTGAGGAGGCCACGTTTGTTGAGCGTTGGATTTGGACATTTGATGGTCTCGCGAAGTTTATGGATGGTTCCCGCCTTCCAGTTGGGGTGGGGGATTGGTACTGGGTTCCCAGTCGGGCCATCCCCGGCGAGGCTATAACAGAATTTCCGCTGTTTACATTTTTGTATGCCGATCCACATGCCCACCTCATTGCCCTGCCAGTCACTGTCTTGGCGATTGGCTGGGCCCTTTCAGTCCTGTTGGGACGATGGCGATGGACCAACCGACAGCGCGGATTGGCATTTGCTGCGAGCATGTTGTTGGGAGGTGTTGCGTTGGGGGCACTTCGTCCCACCAACACTTGGGATATGTATACCTTCCTTCCTCTTGGTGCCATTGTTTTGGGGTATACAGCCTGGCAATACGCAGACTGGCCTTTCCGCTGGTTGTCAAGTTGGCCAGTCAGGCTCCAAAGATTTGTGATTGCTCTTTTGAGCATGGCGTTGCTGGGGGGGCTTGCGCTGCTGCTTTATGCGCCATTTACGCATTGGTTTGGAACAGCCTATAATTCATTCTCGCTGTGGAAATATGATCACACGCCATTCTGGTCCTATGTTACCCACTGGGGCGTGTTTCTCTTTGTCCTGCTGGGATGGATGTTTTGGGAAACCCGGGATTGGCTGGCAAAAACACGTTTATCGGCGCTTAAGCGGTTGGAACCTCATTTGATCTGGCTGGTTCCGGCCATCCTGATAACCATTGCCGTTATTGTCCTGCTGATGTCTGGAATCACCACCCTGGGACTGCCCGAAGAGGTGCTGGCGCAATTAAATGCGCCCGGAGTTGCGATCGCTTGGTTGGTCATTCCAATGATTATCTGGGCCGGGATCCTTATTCTGCGGCCTAGGCAGCCTGATGCCAAACGCATGGTACTCTTCATGGTTGGAACTGCCCTGACCCTGACAATGGTTGTGGAGTTGTTTGTCCTGGTCGGGGATATCGGACGCATGAATACTGTTTTTAAATTGTATCTGCAGGCCTGGACGCTGCTATCCCTCAGCGCTGCAGCTGCCCTTTGCTGGCTTTGGCCGGAAATTAATCTTCACTGGACGCCACGCTGGCGGTCCACCTGGCAGGTGGTCTTTGCCCTGCTGGTGGGTAGCGCGTTGCTGTTCCCCTTGATTGCCGGTGCCGACAAAATCCGGGATCGGATGAATAATGGTGCACCTCATTCACTGGACGGCATGGCCTACATGCCGTATGGCAGTTTCTACGAAAATGGTGTCAATATCGAGTTTGCTGAGGATTATAGAGCCATCCGCTGGATGCAGGAAAACGTATCCGGATCACCGGTGATTGTTGAGGGTCGGGTTGGGGAGTATCACTGGGGCAATCGCTTCACCATCTATACTGGACTCCCCAATGTCTTGGGATGGAACTGGCACCAGAGTCAACAACGCGCCGGAGCCACACAACCCTGGGTGGCTCAACGCCTCAATGATATCATGTTGTTCTATACCACAGTAGAACGCGGTGAAACCGAGGATTTTCTGGCACGGTATGAGGTCAGCTATATCATTGTTGGCCAGCTGGAACGAGCCGCTCATCCTGGACCCGGATTGGATAAATTCGTCCAATGGGATGGCGATCTCTGGGATCAGGTTTATAGCGATGGAGCCACTATTATTTATAAGGTGAGACGATGAATCAGATCGAACCTATCTATCACTTGACATTGAATTCGGACTGGCAAACAGCCCTGGGCGTGGGCATTTACCGTGGCAATACCTTGGAAACTGAACATTTTATTCATTGTTCGACACGAGCCCAGGTTTTGGAGGTTGCCAATCGGATTTTTGCAGCGCGTACCGATCTGCTGTTGCTTGAATTGAATCCGGCCTGTGTGGTCCCGGAAATCAGATGGGAACTGGCCGAGAATGGTGAAACCTATCCCCATATCTATGGACCTTTGAATATAGATGCGGTTACCCGTGTCTGGACGCTAACACTGTCACCAGCGGGGTATTTCACCTGGTCCGATCAGATTGGAGGGACAAAACCGTGATATCGTTTTTGTTCTGGTACATTTTGATGGTTGTCATTGGATTATTGGCTTTTCCACTAGCCTATCGTGTGTTTTCGCAGCTGCCGGACCGGGGTTATGCTCTAGCCCGACCCTTGGGGCTGCTGCTTTGGGGGTTTATCTTTTGGTTGCTGACATCACTCCATGTGTTGCAAAATGATCTGGGCGGCATCTGGCTGGCTTTGTTGTTGTTGGCGGGGGTGGGCATTCTGGTGATTTACCGGGATCGATCGAATTTTCTTGACTGGTTTAAAACAAACCGAAAAATCTGGCTGAGCATAGAGGGACTTTTCCTGATTTTCTTTGTTTTTTGGGCCTTGGTACGTTCAGCAAACCCAGATATCGTCTCCACTGAAAAACCAATGGAAATGGCATTCATCAATGCCATTCTGCGTTCGCCGACCTTTCCACCGAACGACCCTTGGTTGTCCGGTTATGCCATATCCTATTACTATTTTGGGTATGTCATGGTTGCATTGTTGATCCGAGTTACTGCCACAGATCCTGGAGTGGCCTTTAATCTTGCCGGCGCACTTTGGTTTGCCCTAACCGCAACCGGCGCCTTTGGTTTATTGTACTCATTGATCAACCGTTGGCTTTGCGAACAACCTCCAGTTGGTAAACGGATTAATCGAGCCGTCCGGGGTCTGGGATGGGCCTTGTTGGGGCCGCTCTTCTTGCTGATCGTCAGTAACCTGGAGGGCCTTTTGGAAATCTTGTATGCGGTCGGGGCTTTCTGGTCACCAACCACAGATGGGGGGTATCAATCAGCTTTTTGGCGGTGGCTGGATATTGCCGAATTGAAGATCCCTCCTGCACCAGGATCATTGCCATTTGATTGGTCAGCGCACAATATTTTAACTGAGGGCCTACCTCACCGCAATGCTGGCTGGCTTTTATGGCGGGGATCGCGGGTGCTGACGGACTACAATTTATCCGGTGGCGCCATTGAAATCATTGATGAGTTCCCCTTCTTTTCCTATCTGTTGGCTGATTTGCACCCTCATGTGCTGGCAATGCCCTTTGTATTGCTTTGTATCGGACTCGCTTTGCAAATTTATCTTGCTAAAGGCAGACCGCTGGAGGGAAAGTCAATCTTTGGATGGTTCCGACTGCCGGAATTCTGGTTGAACGCAATTGTTTTGGGCGGCTTGGCATTTCTAAACACCTGGGATTTTCCGATCTACGTTGCGCTTTTTAGCGCAGCGTTTACCCTGTCCCGGACCCAGAGCTTTGGTTGGGCTTTCCGCCGGGTATGGGAGTTCCTGGCTGTGGCCGTGGCCTTGGGCGGGGTGGGTATTGTTCTCTATTTCCCCTTTTATCTGAGTTTTGCCTCCCAAGCCGGCGGATTGCTGCCCAGTGGCATATTTGTCACCCGCGGCATCCATTTCTGGGTGATGTTTGGTGCCCTGCTGGTACCGATGCTGGCCTGGCTCATCTGGCTGTGGAGACAGGAGGGTGGTCTGGGTGCCATTAAGTCAGGCGGTAAATTTGCCCTGTGGATTATGGGCGGTCTGGCACTTGTGTCTCTAGCGCTTCTGGCATTGGCACCAATCATGGAGGCGCTGGGCCGTTTGATTCTGGCAACACCAAGGGGTGCCAACTCAACCTTCGGCAACAATTTAATGTTTTGGGCGGGATTGCTGAACAGTCTGTTCGGGGCTTCCAATGGAGGGACCCTGTTAAGCGAAGCTTTACGCCGCAGATTGTCTTATTCTGGTACCTGGTTGACATTGGGCGCGATTGTTGTGCTGGCGTGGGGCTTGATGAGTACGATACGACGAAGGTTGAAGACTGCAGACCAATCTGTTGAAGATGGGATGACTGCCAGGGTTTCTGAAGGCAAGACTACTGAAACCGGGGTTGGAACAGACGAGGTTAATCAAGGTGAAGCGGATTGGCCGATTGCGCCAGTCCAGGCGTTTGTTGCTTTGTTGGCCTTGTTGGGGGCGGGACTGGCTTTGTTTCCAGAATTCTTTTTCCTACGGGATAATTTTGGCAACCGCATGAATACCATCTTTAAATTTTATTTCCAGACCTGGCTAACCTGGTCTCTAGTAGCGGCTTTTGCCTCTGCCGTTCTTTGGGAAAAACTACGGGGGGTGGGCGCGGTTTTATTTGGTATTCTCTGGTCGGGAATTATGATGATTTCTTTGGTGTATCCAATGATGATGCTTCCCTACCAGACAGTAAATTTTCGACATCCAGAAAAACTAACTCTTGATGGAACCGCCCATATCGAGCGTAATCAGCCTGATGAAATGGCGGCAATTCACTGGCTTCGCCAGGCTCCGTATGGGGTGATTGCCGAAGCAATTGGCGGAGCATATAGTGGTTATGCCCGAATCTCAGTCAATACAGGATTGCCCACTGTTTTAGGATGGGACAATCATGAGAGTCAATGGCGTGGCAGCCGAGTCGAAATTGGCAATCGGGCTGTCGATATTGAGCAGCTTTATGTGAAATCCGATTGGGAATCAATCAAAGCCATCTTGGTAAAGTATAATATTCGTTACGTTTACTTGGGATTACTGGAGCGCAACACCTATTCTCTCAGCCAGGAGGATTTTGTCCGGCGGATGGAGATTTTCGGGATTTACTTGAAGCCGGTATTTATTTCAGATACGGTGGTAATTTATGAGGTTCCAAACCTGGAGACAACACCACTGCAAATTGTCCCATGAGGCTCACATTTGATGAAGAACAATTTTATCAGAATTGAAAAAATCATCTATATCCTGGTCTTTATACTGGCGCTCCTGTCCCGGCTCAATGCCCTCGGTGGAAATCCACTGGGGGATATGGAAGCCTCACTGGCGATTCAAGCGACAAATCTTTTCGCCAATCGTGCGACGAATATCAGTCCTGAACCAGCTTATTTATTGCTGACAGGTATATTATTTGCCCTTTTCCAAGCCACAGATTTTATAGCCCGTCTGATTCCAGCCTTGGCGGGAAGTTTGTTGGTGATTTCCCCGCTTATCCTCCAACGGCAACTTGGGCGTTGGCCGGCAATCATCCTGGCCATTGGTTTGGCTTTGGACCCGGGTTTAACGGCGATATCCCGCCAGGCCGGGGGAATAATCATTGGATTGACCGGCACACTCTTTGCTTTGGGTTTTTATCTCAAACATTCGGCCCCGGCGTTTGGTGTTTGTCTGGCCCTTGCCCTGTTGGGTGGCCCAACGCTTTTACCGGGATGGCTGGCCCTGGGGATCGCCATTTTGATCTTACGGCATCATGAGATTTACCGGTCTACTGAAAATGGAGCAAATGGTCCTTTTTTCTGGCGCAATGCACTTATTTGGACTGCCGGGACTCTGATTATTTTTGGCACTTTGCTGTTTTTCCGGCCGCAAGCACTGAGTGCCGCTGTAGCGAGTTTTGTTGCTTATTTCCAGGGATGGCTGACAACATCTAATACGACTCTGGGACAGATCCTTCTGGCACTTTTGTTTTATGAATTTTTACCTTTGGGATTGGGCTTGATCGGCGGCGTACGCAGCCTGTTCAAAAATGATCAGCTGGATCGGTTCCTTTTTCTATGGTGGGGACTGGCGCTTGGATTGGTCCTGGTTTATCCCAACCGGCAGGTGACTGATCTGGCATGGGCCATGGTACCACTCTGGGCGATAGCCGCCCGGCAGATTGCTCGATGGATCGGAAATACCCGGGAACACCGCCCGATAATTGCTGCTCAAGCATTCATTGTGGCCACTCTATTGACGATTGTCTTGGTGAATCTGGCCGTTCTGATTACACGCCCCGATCTGCCTCAATTTTCGATTGTTGCCCACTGGGTCCAATTGTCTGCTGCGCTGCTCCTGATTGTGGCGACCATTTTGGCAATATCGATTGGCTGGTCAAACAAAACAGCGCTGGACGGTATGTATTGGGGGGGGGCGGTTGTGGCGTTGATGTTGATGATTGCGGCAATGTGGAATGCTTCCGGACGAGGCAATCATCCAGGCCGGGAATTATGGCGGATTGATGCCTATTCCCCTCAGCAAGACCTGCTTTTGGACACACTTGCAGATGTGACAGATTGGGGAAAGGTTAACCGACAGCCTTTGGATATCTATGTTGTTCAAGGCTCACCAGCACTGCAGTGGCTCCTGATGAAGGATTACCCCCAGACAGAATTTGTCACCGCCCTGCCAATTGAGGCCAAACCAGCAGTGGTGATTACTGACCAGGCGGGTGCGCTGCAATTGTCAGCCCCCTACAGTGGCCAGGATTTCATTATTTCAACAGCTCCCGAATGGACAGCCATGCTGGAAAAGGAATGGCTGGCATGGGGGCTCTATCGACGCGCCCCGGAGTATTCCACCCACATTGTAATGTGGTGTCGCACGGATTTATTCCCTGGATCTGCATCTGATTTTACACCATGAACAAGGCGGCTTCATGAACTTTCCATATACTATTGCCATAGATGGCCCGGCAGCATCGGGCAAGTCGACTTTAGGGGAGCGCATGGCAGCGCACCTGGGTTATCTTTACTTTGATACCGGGGTGATGTATCGGGCTGTGACATGGGCTGCGCTGTGTCAATTAAATTCAGTTGATGATGAGGCTGCAGTAACAGCCCTTGCCAATCAGATACAGATTGACGTTAGTGCACCAACCAGGTCCGATGGACGTAGCGCGGATATTTTATTGGATGGCAAGGACATCACTTGGGACATCCGGCGCCCTGAGGTCGACTCCAATGTCTCCCAGGTTTCAGCCTATGCCGGGGTTCGAGCGGCGATGACCGCCCAGCAGCGGCGGATTGGTTTACGCGGGCGGGTTGTCATGGTGGGACGCGATATAGGGACGGTTGTTTTACCGGAGGCCGATGTTAAAATCTATCTGGTCGCTTCCGTTGAGGAGCGCGCTCGTCGCCGGACCGAGGAGGTACAGGCCCGTGGTGAGCACGTCAGTTATACCGTTATTCTCGAATCCATGCGCCGGCGCGACCAAATTGATTCAACGCGGATCGTTGCCCCCCTTCGTCCGGCGAAGGATGCAGTGATTTTAAACTCTGATGGTCTGAATGCTGATGACGTTTTTACCCGGGCCTGTGAGATTGTTGAACAATGCGCTTCCGGGGATGGATAATCTCCGAATCGTCCTGGCTTTTTTGTGTGATGATGCTGCGCAGCAGGTGGTCAACGCGCTTGCGTCTGGTGGATTTTCACTGGTTCCGGTTCGATTAGAACCGGGATCAAATCTGTCTTTTGGCCGAGCGGGGGAGCAGTGGGATGCATTGGTTGTTTCGACAGATGGCGATCCCTCATTGGCAATAAAATTCATTCAATCTGTACGCTTTTGGGACAGCTATGTACCGATTCTGGTAGTTGGGGAATCAGAGTCCGTGGAATACGCCAATCCATTTTTGGACAGCGGTGCCAACCGCTATATACCCATGGGACTTATTAACCAATCCATGGCAGCGGCATTAACCATTGCGCGGCGTGATTCGGGGCTTAATCAGGAAATTGCGGCGGTAAAGACACGATT
>DAOQTN010000064.1:0-9984 GCA_035340555.1 Anaerolineaceae bacterium
CGTACCTGGCGCGATTAGGGGAACGTGGCATTGCCGGGATCATAGCCCAAATTTTACGACTGATCCCTTTGGGGGGATGGTATCGTCCAGCAACCCTGCAGCCATCCCCCATAGAATCCAGTCTGTCTTGGCGCTTTTTTTACAGCATCATGCCGCTGGTGGTCGTCACTGCCCTGGTGCTGACTTTGGGGGATTGGTGGGTGGCAGGTTCTGCTGCCCGGCAGATGATTTACGGCCGGTTATCGAGCGCAGCTACGGTGGCAGCTAAAAGCCTGCCTTATTTTCTGGAAACCGGACAAACCGTGTTGCAAAATTATGCCTCACCGGACTTGATGCTGCTGGCACCGCAAACCCAAACGGATCGTTTGGAAGACCAGGTGCGTCTGTCACCATATTTCCGTCAAATGATACTGATGGATGATAACGGGGTGATCCTTGCTGGATACCCCGAGACCAATATCCAAAACATAAAGCTGGCCCAAGAAGAGATCAACGCTGTCCAGTTGGCACTTCAAGGGGTTCCGATACAAACCTATCCCATCCCCGCTTACACACAACCCGCTGACCAGAATCCCATCTCGGCTCAGATATCCTTCATTGCGCCCTTGCAGGACGCTTCTGGACAAATGATCGGGGTTTTGATTGGACGTACCGACTTGGTCTCCAATCCTTATACCCAACCCGCTATTGAAGCCATGCAAACAATTACAGCGGATGGGGGTGAAGGTTTGATTCTTGATGAGAATCAACGAATTCTTTATCATACTCTGCAATCTTCCGAACTGGTGATGAGCACTTATATTGGACAGCCAAAAACTGAAGCCACCTTTTTTGAAGATTTTTCGGCCAGCGGAACCCGCCAACTGGTTTATTACCAACCAGGCGAAGGACGGCCCTGGGCGATTGTTTTAATGATGCCAGCTGAGGGGGCAAATCAACTTGCCCTGAAGATTGCTATCCCACTCTTATTAATTTTGGCGCTTTTTGTGGTGATGGCCTACTCAGCAGTACGCCTCACCCTACGATCCATGACGCGTTCGCTGGGGGTGATGGCTGACCAGTCGGTAAAAATAGCCCAGGGACATCTGGATAATCCCATGAAAGTCCATGGCGTGGACGAAATTGGCCGGTTGGGAACCTCATTTGAGCAGATGCGAACCAGCCTCAAGGCCCGTCTTGAGGAATTAAACCGCTTGTTAGTGGTCAGTCAGGGGGTTGCCAACCTTGAGGTTGGTGAAGCAGTGAGCGCCATCCTTGAGGCGGCACTGAGCCCGGATTCAAACAGTGCTCGAATAGTGCTTATTCGCGATGTGATGATGGAAACCCATGAGCTACCTTGGGTGTCATTTGGCGTCGGCCCCGAGACCGAGGCTTATGCCTACCTGGATAAGCAGATATTTGATTTAATGCGCAACCAGGATCTCCTGCCTATTCCAAACACAGCACGCGTTCGGCGGGTGATGCCTGAGCCGGGTAAATTATTCCCCGGCGCATTGATCGCTCTGCCGCTGTATTATGAGAACTACTATTATGGCGTTCTCTGGGTAGCCTACGAATCACCGCATAGTTTTTCCGAATCCGAGGTTCGCTTCCTGAGCACACTCACCAGCGAAGCCGCTGTTGCGGCAGTGAATGCTCGCTTGTATGCGACATCGGAGATTGGGCGTCAGCGGCTTGAAGCCGTACTGGCCTCGACGCCGGAACCAGTGTTGGTTTTCGATGAAAAAGATCGCCTGTTTTTGGTTAACCCGGCAGTGTTGCAGGTTCCAGGTTTGATTGCGTCAGCAATGCCTGGACAGCCAGCCACCGAAGTTGTTTTAATGCCTGAGTTGATCAATTTATTGCAGCCGCCTCCTGAGACCGGATTGGTTTCCCGCGAACTGTCACTTCAAAATGGCCGGATCTATTATGCCAGTGTTTCTCCTGTGATTGCCGACGGTCGCCAGGTGGGCAAAATCTGTATGCTGCGCGATATCACCCATTTCAAGGAATTGGACACGCTAAAATCGGACTTTGTTTCCACCGTCAGTCACGATTTGCGTTCCCCGCTGACATTGATGCGTGGCTACGCTACAATGCTTCAAATGGTGGGTGAATTGAATGAACAGCAGCAGAGTTATGTGAAGAAGATGGTTGGCGGTGTCGATAATATGACCCGGCTGGTGAACAATCTCCTTGATCTGGGGCGAATTGAGGCCGGCATTGATCTTCGGCTCGAAAATGTCCGGGCCAACGAGGTGATAGATCAAGTGGTGGCCATGCTGCAACCCCAGGCAGCCCAGAAAAACATCCAGATTGTCACGGATCTGTCTGATATCGCTCCAGTGGAGATTGAAGCAGACAGCGCTTTATTGCAGCAATCCATTTACAATCTTGTTGAAAACGCCATCAAATACACTCCGGTTGGGGGACGGGTGCGGGTTCAATTGCAGCTGCGGTCCGAAACCATGCTGTTGTCTGTTATCGATACTGGTATTGGGATCGCTCCATTGGATTTGCCTCGTCTGTTTGAGAAATTTTACCGCAGCGGACGACGCGAGGCATATCAGCAGCACGGTACCGGGTTGGGACTGGCAATTGTTAAATCGATTGCAGATCGTCATGGCGGCCGTGTCTGGGTGGAAAGCCAGTTGGGTAAGGGGAGCGCGTTCTTCTTCGAAATTCCCCGTCAGCACCCCGCAGACAGAAAGCGCCAACAAAGTCAAAAGTCCCAAAATTGATGTTGGTAATTTCAGGATATTCGTGATATAATACATGTTTGCATGTACGCTATTAGAATGCCCTGAAGTTTGTTCCAGCGCTGAGAAAGTTGTCTCGAGCGCTTGCTTTGTTATACGACCGAACCGCATTGAGGAGGCTGAAAAGTGGAAACCAAGAGCTTAGTCGCGCTGCGCATCAACCTGGCCTCGCCAGAGACCATTCGATCCTGGTCATATGGTGAAGTCCTCAAGCCCGAGACGATTAATTACCGGCGGCTGCGGCCCGAAAAAGACGGGCTGTTTTGCGAGGCCATTTTTGGCCCGACCCGTGATTATCAGTGCTATTGCGGCAAATATAAAAACCCTCGTTATAAGGGTATCGTCTGCGATAAATGTGGCGTTGAAGTAACCCGTTCTGCTGTCCGCCGGGAACGCATGGGACATATTGATCTGGCGACGCCTGTGGCGCATATTTGGTATACACGCCGTGTACCTTCATATCTTGGCCTCCTGCTGGACATTTCCCGTCGCAACCTTGACCGGGTATTGTACTTTGCCCAGTATATTGTCACCTATGTTGACGAAGATGCCCGCCAGAAAGCATTGCGCCGCCTGGAGGACGAAATCAGTGTTTCCGAGCGCGAGCAGGCCACGCAGGTCAATGCTCGGATCCTTGAGGTCAAACAATCCCGCGATCGTAAAATTGCCGAGCTCCAACAGCGCAAAACCGAGATGGAGGAGCGGCGGGATGAACAAATCGCGGCCCGCCTTGAGCCGGTCATTCAGGAAGGGCAGTCTCTGGAGCGCACACTCACCGACAAACAAGGCCAGTCGTTACGGACAGCTTTGGTCTTTTCTTCGGCCAGCCAGGAAATTGTTGGCGCCGGAGAGGCAATCACAGCGCAGCATATCACCCGTGTGCAACAAATTGTTAAAGAGCGGCTGAACCAACTTGAATCTGAATTTAGGGATGAATTTGCTCGTGAATTGGAGCAGATCAAGATGGGCATCATGGAAGTCCGTGCCCAGGCTGATGAAGAGATGGAGACTCTCCGCAATCAATTGGAGGATCAATCTTCGGTTTCTCAAAATCAGAACTCCCATTTTCGAGATGAATTACAGGAATTGCGCCCCTTTACCTTCCTCAGTGAAAGCCGTTATCGCGAATTGAAATCGCGCTGGGGGCAGGTCTTCCGCGCTGACATGGGCGCTGAAGCCTTCTATGACATCCTGCATCGACTGGATCTGGACAAACTCTCCGAGGAACTCTGGCATGAAGCGCGCACTTCCAAGAGTAAACAAAAACGGAAAAAGGCCACGACACGTCTTAAGGTTGTGGAATCTTTCCGCCGATCCGGCAACAGTCCCGAATGGATGATCATGACCGTTTTGCCGGTTATCCCACCTGATCTGCGCCCGATGGTGCAGTTGGATGGCGGGCGTTTTGCTACTTCCGATCTTAATGACCTTTATCGACGAGTGATTAACCGCAATAACCGTCTTAAGCGCCTGCTGGAACTGGGTGCTCCGGATGTTATTGTGCGCAACGAAAAGCGCATGCTGCAAGAGGCGGTCGACTCTCTGGTGGATAATTCACAGCGCGGCAAAGCGCTTTCCCGACGCGGCCGGCGCGAGCTGAAGTCCCTGAGCGATATGCTCAAGGGCAAGAAAGGCCGCTTCCGCCGTAATTTACTCGGTAAACGCGTGGACTATTCTGGCCGTTCTGTAATTGTTGTGGGTCCGACATTGAAGCTCTATCAATGTGGTTTGCCCAAGGCGATGGCGTTGGAATTGTACCGTCCTTTTGTCATTTCCCGCTTAGTGTCTCATAACTATGCTGCCAATGTGAAGGGGGCCCGACGGTTCATTGAGCGCAATCGCCCAGAGGTCTGGGAGGTACTGGAAGAAGTTATTCATGAGCGTCCTGTGCTGCTCAATCGTGCACCAACTCTGCATCGCTTGGGCATTCAGGCTTTCGAGCCCCAGCTTATTGAGGGATCGGCGATTCAACTTCACCCGCTTGTGACCACTGCCTTTAATGCGGACTTTGACGGTGATCAGATGGCTGTGCATGTTCCCCTGTCCGAGAAGGCTGTTTGGGAAGCCAGAAATTTGATGCTTGCATCACGCAACCTGCTTAAACCGGCCGATGGGGAACCGATCATCAGCCCTTCCAAGGATATGGTTCTGGGTGTTTATTACCTGACCATGCGAAACGACCTGCCCCATCCCGGTGATGGACGGATCTTTGCGGATATTGATGAAGTTGAGATGGCATATCAATTGAGCCAGGTGGATATTCATGCCAATATTCGAGTCATGATGGAAACATACCTGGACGATCACGGCGATCGACTTGATGCTCCAGAGCGGAAATTGATTGATACGACTGTTGGCCGCGTCCTTTTTAATCGCATCCTGCCGGCTGAAATTCGCTTTGTCAATGATGTTCTGGACAAAGGCGGTGTAAAAGATTTGATTGCCCAGGTGTACGAGTTCTGTGGCGAAGAAGTCACCACCGAAGTTGCCGATAACGTCAAAGCCATTGGTTTTGAATATGCTATGCGCTCAGGTTCAACCCTCTCGGTTTCTGATATCACCATTCCGGCAGAGAAGGATGAAATTCTTGCTCAATCACAGCGCGATGTGGAAAACATTGAACGTTCCTTCCGGCGCGGTCTGCTGACCGAACAAGAACGTGACGAACGCGAAATCGAAATCTGGCAGCAAACCACCAAGGATGTAGCAGCCGCGGTTCGACGGAATATGGATCCCAACGGCAACCTGGCCACAATGGCGAACTCGGGTGCCACAAAAGGTGGTTTTGGTCCCATTTCCCAGCTTGCTGGCATGCGTGGTTTGATGGCTGATCCTGCCGGTCGCATTATCCGGCTACCAATTCAGTCGAATTTCCGTCAAGGGTTGACTGCCTTGGAATACTTCATCTCAACTCACGGCGCCCGCAAGGGTCTGGCCGATACCGCCTTGCGGACGGCGGATGCTGGTTACCTTACCCGGCGTCTGGTTGATATTGCCCAGGATATGATTATTAATGAAGAAGATTGCGGTACGACGGATGGCCTCTGGATTCGCAAAAGCGATGATGTTGCTGGACAATCCATGGCGGTTCGTCTCTATGGCCGCCTGACTGCTGCCCGGATTGTGGATCCCTTGACGGGGGAAGTCCTGGCTGAGCGCGATGAAATGCTTGGTCACGAATTGATCCGCCGGATTCGTCAGTCTGGTATTGATGCGGTCAAGGTCCGTTCGCCATTGACCTGTGAGTTGGTCCATGGCCTGTGCGCTAAATGCTATGGCATGGATCTGGGACGCGGACGGATGGTGGAATTGGGCTCTGCAGTAGGCATCGTTGCAGCTGAGTCCATCGGTGAACCCGGTACCCAGCTGACACTGCGCACCTTCCATACAGGGGGCGTTGCCGCTGGCAGTGATATCACCACTGGTTTGCCGCGCGTGGAGGAGTTGTTTGAAGCGCGCCGCACACCCAAGGGTGAAGCCGTTGTTACACGAATTGCGGGTGTGGCGGGCGTAATTGTTAATGAGCGTTATTCCGATCAACGGGTTGTGCGGGTGGATCATAGTGAGATGGTTAGTGATGAGTATGATATTCCTGGAGATTGGGTCATCCGTGTCAAAGACGAAGATCCCGTTTCTGTCGGCGACGAAATTGCTGTCCAGGGTGAGGCTGTGGTCAAGGCACAACACACTGGGCGCGTGCGGATTGAAGACCGCAAAGTGATTGTTTCCTACGAGCAGCGCGAAACCGAAGAATACGACATTCCAACAACCTCGCGCCTGTTGATTAAGGATGGCGAACATGTCGAAGCTGGCCAACCTTTGACTGAGGGTTCATTGAACCCGCATACTGTGTTGCGGATCAAGGGGCGGGAAGCCTGTCAGATGTATCTGATGTCTGAAATCCAGAAGGTTTACCGTTCTCAGGGTCAGAACATTCACGACAAACACTTTGAGGTCATCCTTCGCAAGATGGTCGGTCGGGTGCAAATTATTCGACCGGGTGATACTGGATACTTGCCGAGTGATCTTGTTGATCGATTGGAAATTCGACGGATGAATGAACAAATGATTGCCGAGGGCAAACAGCCGGCGCGTTATGCCGAGATGCTCTTAGGGGTCACCAAGGCATCTCTGAGCACCGATTCTTTCCTATCTGCGGCCTCATTCCAGCACACCATCAAGGTTCTGGCAGGCGCAGCGATCGCCTCGGCCGAGGATCCGCTCTTTGGCCTTAAGGAAAACGTGATTATTGGCAAGCTCATTCCGGCTGGCACAGGCTTTGTTTATGGCCGTTTCCAGACTCCGGAAGCCAGCGAAGATCCACGGCCGGACGGCGGATCTGTCGAAGAGGCCTAAATCCATCAATGATTAATTTGGGGCGCGACGAACCATGCCGTGTGGTGCGCCGCGCCCCATTTGTTTTAATGAACTGATACAATAAAGGGGATCCATTTGTTTAAGGAGTGGCCATGGTGGAAGTCGGTCTGGTAAGAAAAATAGATATTGACCACGAGATGCAGCAATCCTACCTTGATTATGCCATGAGTGTCATTGTCTCGCGTGCGTTGCCGGATGCCCGTGACGGATTAAAGCCAGTGCAGCGCCGCATTTTATACGCCATGTATGACATGGGATTGCGGCCTGATTCTGCCTTCAAGAAATCTGCTCGTATTGTGGGTGAAGTCTTGGGTAAATATCACCCGCATGGAGACGTGGCTGTTTATGAGGCCATGGCTCGGCTGGCGCAGTCATTTTCCATGAGGTATCAGCTGGTTGATGGCCAGGGTAATTTTGGTAGCGTGGATGGCGATCCGCCAGCTGCAATGCGCTACACTGAGGCTAGACTGACGAATTACGCGATCGACCTGCTGGCACAATTGGACCGCAATACGGTGAATTTTGCCCGTAATTTTGATGACACCCTTAGCGAACCCGAGGTTTTACCTGCGGCGATACCGAATCTATTAGTCAATGGAGCCAGTGGAATTGCTGTGGGCATGGCGACGAATATACCGCCGCATAATCTTGGCGAAGTCATTGATGCTTTGATCTATATGTTGCAACAGTGGGAGCACCTTGAAGATATTTCTGTGGCGGATCTCGTGCGGTTTATTCAGGGCCCGGATCTTCCCACGGGGGGGATTATTCTCCAGGATCATGATCGCAATGATTTGTTGAGTGCTTATGGGAGTGGCCGTGGCCGGGTTATTTTGCGCGGTCGGGTTCATTTGGAAGAAATGGGGCGCGGTCGTGACCGGATTATCATCACAGAGTTACCTTATCAGGTGAATAAGTCTGCGCTGATAGAACGAATAGCAGAATTGGCCCGGGAGGGTAATCTGGATGGTATTGCTGATCTGCGGGATGAATCGGATCGGCAGGGAATGCGGATCGTAATTGAATTGAAGAGCGGTGCAGACGAGCAAAAAATCTTGCGCGAACTATATCGCCGCACCCCAATGGAAACAACCCTCAGTCTCACACTGTTGGCGCTGGTGGAAGGGGAGCCCCGTCTCCTGACCTTGAAGCAAGCTTTGCGAGTTTATCTGGAGCATCGCTTGGAAGTTATCCGCCGCCGCAGTGAATACGATCTGGCAAAAGCCCGTCAGCGCGCCCATATCCTTGAGGGTTTGCGTGTAGCCATTAATAATTTGGATGAGATTATTGCTTTGATCCGGAATGCGCCGGACGTCGAAACGGCCCATGCTCGCTTGGTCAAGAAATACAAACTCAGCGATGCCCAGGCACAAGCTATTCTGGATTTAATGCTTCGCCGTTTGGCGGCATTGGAACGCAAGAAAATTGAGCAGGAATATAAGGAACTTCAAGCGTTGATTAAGGAATTGGAGGGTCTGTTAAAGTCACAGCGGAAGATGCGCGGGGCTGTTGAACTTGAATTGACCACCATGCGTCAGAATTACACTGATCGGCGACGGACCCAGATAGTTTCTCTGGCCGATGGCGAAGTGGCGGCGGATAAATTGACAACTACGGATCTGACACCAGAGGAGGTTGTCTGGGTTGGTATCATGGAAGACGGGACAATTGCCCGCACCTCTTCTGATGAACTGCCGCGTCTCAGTGGCCGCCAGGCTACGCGTTGGCTGCTGCGGACCAATACACATCACACCCTGTATCTGGTTGGTAAAACAGGTCGTGCGGCTGCTGTTGCAGTTCACGCGTTGCCTGAAACCGAAAAATTTGGAGATGGAGTCAGGCTGAACAAGGTCTCCCCCTTTGACACAGATGATTCGCTGGCGGCAATTTTTTCCATCCCTGAACGGATGGAGTCTGATCAGGACAGGTATATCCTGACTGTCACAAAGTTGGGATTGGTCAAGAAAAGCTTGATCAGTGAATTACCTGGCCCTTCCGCTCAGGGTTTTGTCATGAGTCGAGTGAACGCCGGCGATGAACTTGGCTGGGCATTTCTCACGGATGGAAATTGTGAAGTCCTGCTGCTGACCGAACTGGGCATGATGATCCGATTCTCTGAACAGGAAGTGCGTCCCATGGGATTGGTTGCCGCCGGGGTTAACGGCATTAAACTGGAAACCAAGGATCGGGTTGCGGCTGCTGAAAGAATCTCTGGGGATGGAGAAATTTTGTTTATTTCCTCTGATGGATTGGGATGGCGGATTGACAAAGATAGTGTTCCGTTACAGGGACGTTATGGGCAGGGCGTTTTGGCGTGTAAATTGTCGGGCACCAGCCGGCTGGTGGGTGTGGTATTCGGCAAGCGGACACAAAACGTGGTTGTGCACTTCCGTCAAGCTGCCGCAAAAATGTCTCGATTGGATGAAATTTCTTTGGGAAAAAGACTGGTCAAAGGCCAGGAATTGGCCCCCGTGAAGTCTGGCGACTCAATTGTGGCTCTGACTACAGCAATTGATGGGTTGGCTTTCTGGACCCCCACAACCAAACCGGTCCGAAAAGCACGCCGAGCCCCAGCCTCTGTTCCGGCACCATCCGGAAAGCTGGCTGTGGCCAACATGAAAACATCACCAGTTGGTTCATCGAAAAAAACGGCGTCATCCACGACCACCGGATCTAAGTCAACAGTAAAACCCAAACCGGTGACCAAGCCCAAAACAAACGCAAAAGCCAAATCTGTGGCCAAACCCACGGCAAAGCCTGCCACTGTGCCTGCTACAAAGCCAGCTGAAAAGCCAGCGGCAAAACCTGCAGCGAAACCAGCTGGAAAACCGGCAGGCAAACCTACGGCTCGGCCCAAGCAGCCATCAAG
>DAOQTN010000065.1:0-9938 GCA_035340555.1 Anaerolineaceae bacterium
CGGCTGTGTTAATTGATCTGCCAGGTGGAGAACGGTTTACCGCCATCGTTCCGCGTGAATTGAGGCATGACCAAACGGTACATGATGCGGACGCGGGCCTGAGCGCCAGACGCCAATGGGTGGTTCAGCTTCAGGCTGGTATTCAAGCCGGATTCTTCGATTTGAGCTGTTGGGGAAACCTCCAAACTCTTTTGAAGGTAGGTGCCCGGAAAATAGCGGGGCGGGACCCGTAAGAGAATGTCGTCGAGAGGCTGACCAGTGTTATTTGTGTAAGTGATCGTTTGGGTGATATCGGCATACTTTGAATAGTAATTGAGAACGATATCCAAATTGTATTCAGGCACATCCGCAGGGATCTCAAACCTGACGGGCTGCGTGGATGGCTCGGCAGTTTCAGCCGGCAGCGGAACATCCGGCGCGGAAAGCGTCGAAACCTGGATGAGAGGTTCGGGCAGCGGCCCTTCAGGCGTTTTGGCAGCTTTTGGGGTCAGCGCGCAGCCGGTGATTGAATTCCCAAGCAGGCACGTCAGAGCGATTAAAATAGAGAGACGTTTTGTTAAATTCGTAAACATCTCAGTCATTCTACCAGATTTAAAAGAATGCCATTTTGAGTTTTATAGGCAAAAAAGGGTAAAAAGTGGAAGAAGCGAGCAAGAAACAAGGCATGAGAAATTTTTTGTTAATCTGGGTCGGACAGGTGTTTTCACTGATTGGCTCTTCGATTACCAACTTCGCGCTTGGAATTTGGGCGTGGGAAAAAACTGGCCAGGCAACCCCCTTAGCTTTGACACACCTGTTTTATATGCTGCCGATGATGCTGCTTAGTCCGCTGGCGGGGGTCTGGGTGGACCGCTGGAATCGTAAACTTGTGATGGCGATCAGCGACACACTAGCTGGAATCGGCACCCTGATGATGTTAGTGATGTTATCTATTGGGAGACTCGAACTTTGGCATCTTTATCTGGCAGCTGTATTAAATGGGATTGGCGGTGCTTTTCAATGGCCGGCGTATAGCGCGGCTATCTCAATGATGGTGCCAAAGCATCAATATACACGGGCAAATGGTCTGATCTCACTGGCAGAGTCGGGAACGAGCATTCTCGCACCGCTACTTGGCGCGTTGATGATCTCGACCATCGGGCTCAACAGAATTTTCATCGTCGACTTGATAACCTTAGCTGTTGCGCTGCTTTGCCTGTTGATTGTCAAAGTCCCGAACCCGAGCAAAAAAACGGTGGGAAGAGACGTAACAGCTTCGTTTTGGCAAGAGTTGGGATTTGGCTTTCGGTTTATCTTCGAACGAAAACCGCTGTTGTACCTGCAGTTGGGATTCTTTTTGATCAACCTGGTGGCCAGTATCGCCGGCCCGCTGTACGTGCCAATTATTCTGGCTAAGAGCGGGAATAATGCCACTTTGTTGGGCTACGTGCAGTCTATTTCGGCTGTTGGCGGATTGTTGGGCGGTTTGACGCTGACGGCTTGGGGAGGTCATAAACGTAAGTCAAAAACAGTGGTTCTTGGGTGGACGATGACGGGTGTCTTCGCGATGCTGTTTGGGTTGGCTAAGTCACCTTTCATGTGGATAGTCGCCCAATTTATGGAAGTGTTCAGTATTCCGATTCTCAATGGCGCGAATCAGGCGATCTGGATGGCGAAAGTTGACCCAGCCGTGCAGGGTAGAGTCTTCTCGATTCGCCGGCTGGTAGCTCAGGTAAGCATTCCGCTCGCGCTGTTGATTTCCGGCCCATTAGCTGATAAAGTGTTTGAACCAGCGTTTAAGACTGGGGACAATTGGTTGGCTGCGGTTTTTAAGCCCCTGGTTGGGCTCGGGCCTGGTTCGGGGATGGCGGCGATTATGCTGATGACTGGTGGGTTAGGATTGTTGGTCAGCCTGGCGGGGTGGATGAATCCGTTGGTTCGCAATGTTGAAACGCTCCTTCCGGATCATGACGAAGCAAGTCTCTAACAGGCGCTTTCGTTGGGCCTTTAGGAGGCGATTGAGATTACCTTGGCAGATAATTCGCCAGAACCTCAACAGGCACACTGATTTTGATACACTAGTTAAAAACCCAGTCTCGAGAGACTGAGTTTACGCAGGCAAAGAAGGGAAAATGAGCTGAAGCCTATTCAAGCTCGCGAATCGTGATAATCGACGAAATATTGGCCGTTTTTGACATCATGGCAATACACTGGCAATACTTGGTCTCAGAAAGCTCAACAGCGCGTTCGACATCTTTGCGGTTGATACTGCGGCCGGTGACGATGTATTCGAAAGCCATATCGGTGAAGACGTGCGGGTGTTCACTGGCAGACTGAACTATTACCCTGACTTCAAAATCAGTGAAATCAACTTTCTTTTTGCGCAAAATCGAGATCACATCCATACCCGTACAGCCTAACGTGCCCATCGCAAGTAATTCGGTGGGTCTGAAACCACTGTTTTGGCCACCTGCCTCTGCTGAAGAATCCATAACGACTTTAAAACCGGTTGTCGCTGTAGCTTCGAAGGCCATGCCGCCTTGCCAAGTTACTTTCGCTTCCATTTTTCCTCCTCGACCAGCCTGGCCGAATTGTTTCGATTTATCAGGTAAAAGCGCCTGACTGTGTTTTTTTACAAGACTGACAGACCAGGTTTAACATGCTGTCGTATTCCACAGGTCCCCCGCCGCAGAAGGGGCAAGGCTTGCCATAACGCAGACGAACATTCGGTTTGTCAAGACAAGGACCTATCATCGCATATTGACTGAACAGAGACAGTACAAGCGGATGATCATCATATTCGTCATGTAGTTCTTCGTCACTCATCGGAAACCCCTGGCGAATCCAATATCAACAAAAACGAATTAAATCCTCTTTAAAATTATACCCAGTTATTTAAAATGTCTTTCAAGCAACCTCAGCAAGCGGCCAGGTGGGCTGAACATCAAAATTGAGTTCGTCAGCCTGACCTTCGATAAGATGATAATAGGCCGCGCCGGCAATCATGGCAGCATTGTCAGTACACAGACTGATAGCGGGAATGTGCACCTTATATTTGGTCTGTGAGCAGAAAGCTTCGCGCAGCGCTTTGTTGGCGCTGACACCGCCGGCTACAATAATCTCCGCTGCTTTAAACTCACGCGCAGCGTCCATGGTTTTGTCAAAGAGGGTTGCAACAACGCCAGCCTGGAAGGATGCGGCAATATCGGCCACGGGGACGTCTTTATTGCTGGCTTTAATTTCCTCAACTGTGCGTAAAACGGCAGTCTTAAGACCGCTGAAGCTGAAATTCCATGGCTCTGACAGACGCGCTTTGGGGAAGTTGTAAGCGGAAGGATTGCCTTCGGCAGCCGCTTTTTGGATGGAAGGGCCGCCCGGATAGGTCAAATTGAGCAGGCGGGCGACTTTATCGAAAGCCTCGCCGGCTGCGTCATCGATCGTACCGCCCAGGTGCTGATAATTAAGATGGCCGCGCATCAATACCAGCTCGGAATGACCGCCGGAAACCAACAGAGCAATTAACGGAAATTTAGGCTCTATAAGCGGTTTTGAGTCAGCCTCATACAGCCAGGCGGAATAAAGATGACCTTCAAGGTGGTTGATACCAATGATTGGCAAGTTGGCTGTCATTGCCATGGCTTTGGCAGTGTTAACGCCAACCACCAATGACCCGGCCAACCCCGGGCCACGTGTGACAGCAATGGCATCAAGGTCTCGAAGCTGCATATATGCTTGCTGAAGCGCATCCTGAATGACCATGTCGATGACCTTTATATGCTCGCGTGAAGCCAGTTCGGGGTAGACGCCGCCAAATTTAGCGTGCAGGTCAACCTGACTGGCAATAACAGAGCTGTGAATGACGCGTCCGTCTTCAACGACAGCCGCGGCTGTTTCGTCGCAGGAAGATTCAATCCCCAGGATGCGCAAGCTTTTCTTCTTCATCTCAGCCTCCCGCCATCGGCATCACCAGGTCAAGCGGGAAATCAACAAATGTGTGGAAGGTTCCATGTTCATCGATGTAATAGGTATCTTCAAGGCGAATGCCATAACCCCGGTCAGGATAGTAGAGGCCGGGTTCGATGGTGATCACTGAGCCGGGCTTGAGAATGTGAGTGGGGTCTTCGGGTCGTCCGCAGGCTGGTTTTTCATGGACGTTGAGACCAACTCCATGCCCAAGGCTGTGAACATATCCATTTTCAACCTTGAGGTTCTGGCGGATGGTTTCATGACCCATTGCTTCAAAAAGATCACATGTACGATTTTGATAGTCGTGGAAGTTTACCCCTTGTTTGAGCTCAGAAACAACAGTGTTATAGGTCTTAAACACATCGTCGTAGGTTTTTTGGACCTCATCGGTGGCGTAACCAAGCGACCATGTGCGTGTGAAGTCATAAAAGTAGCCGCCGCCTTTTTCGGCAGGGAAGATGTCGTAGACAATGGTTTGACCAAGTTTGATTGGGTCTGAGGCGGTGCCTTCGGAGTGGGGAACTCCGGCATCTCTTCCAATAGCGAAAATGGTCTTCTCAGGCGTTTCCGCGCCATACTCAGCGATCCAAAGGCTGATTCTGGTTTTCACGTCACCAATTGTCAGTGGGCTGCCATTTGTTTTGACAAGGGTTTCGTTTTTAACCTTGTGACCGACCAGAAAATCAAGTGTATTCTGGACGACGCGCACGGTGAGCTTGCCCATCTGGCGGATGCGCTCAATTTCATCCGGGCTTTTGGTGGCTCTGGCTTCGAGCATGATCGTGTCGGTAACATCACCGCTGAACTCGACTTCCGGCAACAATTCCTGTAAGCGTTTGACCAGTGAATAGAACGGTCCGACCTCACGTGAACCATAGAGGATAACCTTTCCACGGGTTATCCCCGCATCGATCATCATCTGGCGATAGCGCAGGGCAATGGCTTCAGCCCGATCACCGTTGGCGGCCGCCAGAAAGGCCTTAGGATCATAACTGGAATAGCTGATCAATCGGTAGCCGGTTTTGGCTGCCTCATCGCGCTCCATAGCGCCATGGAAGAAAACAGGCTTGCGTCCGGGGATATAAAACAAGTCGCCGCCGGTCATGTGAATGCCGCCGGTCAGGTAGACCATCGGGGGATTATTAATGGCGGAACCGCTGATCCATAAGGCGTCCGCGCTGTTTGCTTTCATCAGTTGATCAAGATCACTTTTCATGTTTCTCCTTAATCGCTATAAGCGCTTTTTCTAAACTCTTGGTAAAAACAGGCAGGTCTTTCGGCCGAATGGTTCGCAGGTCGCACACAACCTGGTTCTTTTGGATGCGCGCGATAACTGGCGGCTGCTGTTCGCGCAGGGATTTGCATAGTTTCTCGGGCAAGGGCGTGGAAAAGGCGACCAACCAGGTCGGCAGGGATTCTTCGGGCAGGCTGCCACCGCCAATCGTGGACTGACCTTCCTGAAGCTCACCTTGACCAAGTTGTCTGAGCACCTCCTGGGCGGTTTGTTTTAATTCGTCCAAAGAGCGACTGAGCATCTGATAAAGGGGGATCTCTGAGTCGGCTTTTCCCCTGAGATAGCTCAGCAGTACCGCTGAAAGCGTGATCAGAATCAATTTGTCGGGCCGCAGCGCACGATAAAGTGGGTGGCGGTTGAGTCTGGCAATTAATGTCTGACGGCCAACGATAATACCGCTCTGAGGTCCGCCCAACAATTTGTCGCCCGAAAAGCAAACAAGGTCAGCGCCAGCAGCCAAAATTTCCTGGACGGTGGGCTCACGCGCGATGCCATATGCGCTGGTATCAAGCAGCGCGCCAGAACCGAGGTCATAAACAAGCGGAACTTGATATTGACGAGCCAGGTCAATGAGTTCATGAAGCTCTGGTTGGGCTGTGAAACCTGAAATTTTGAAGTTGGAGGGATGGGCGAGCAGGATCATCTGGGCGCCGTCATCGAGCGCGGCGGCATAGTCCGATAGATGGGTGCGATTGGTCGCGCCGACTTCATATAACTTTGCGCCTGATTGACGCATGACTTCAGGAATCCTGAACCCACCGCCGATTTCGATTAGCTGCGAGCGGCTGATGGCGACTTTTTTTCCTTTGACAAGCGCTGAAAGAATCAGCAGCACCGCACCAGCATTATTGTTGACAACCAGAGCTGACTCGACGCCAAACAACTGTTTGAGCATCTGAGTGGCATGTATTGAACGATTTCCACGGCTGCCTTTACTTAAGTCAAATTCCAGGTTGCTGTAGGCGCCGACGAGATTGCCAATCGCCTCAAACCCTGCCTCAGAAAGCGGCGCCCTGCCAAGGTTGGTGTGAAGGAGGACGCCGGTGGCATTGATCACCGGTTTAATCGAGAAAGAAGCCTGTGATTCGAGCTTTTGCCGGAGCGTCACGATGATTGAGTCAGTCGTCAAAGATTGGCACAGCTCCGGGCTGGATCGAAGCTGGTCAAGAACCTGGCGGATTGCTTCAACAGTCCAGACATGACCATATAAATTGACCAACTCTGAGACGGCAGGCTGTTTCAAAAGAGAATCAACGGATGGAATATGGCGTTGCGCGGTCATAAGCGCTTAGAGGGGTTCAGGCTTCCAGCGGCTGCGTTCCCACATGCGCAGGAATATTTCTATCAGGATCAAGGCCGCCCCGAGAATCGCCGCAAGGACAAAGGTCAGGGCACGGCCAAGTTGCAGCCAGGCAATCACGGCTGCGTAAATTCCAAACCACAGTGATTGGCGGACGATAATGTTGCGGTTTGCGGTGGGTTTGGATGGAAAACGGTGGTTGAGAAAGTAAACCAGAGGCATAAAAAAGCCAGTTACAAAGATGACAAGAAAAAAGATGAACAACCAGCGCGGGAAAATGGTCGGCAATGTTTTGACCAGGATGACTGCCAACCCGCCTGCTCCAAACAAAATCAAACCAATGATCGCCGGCAGAAAATCAATAAACCGATCGGGACGGTGATTTGATTGCATGGATAAGATTATACCTGAAAGGGGCGTGAATAAGCCAAAAGCTCTCAGTTTCCGAGCGGCACCAGGCGGCCAACAAGGGCGAAACGGCCCTCATTGCTTTCGTAATTGCAGGTCAGAAAAGTCACAAACCGGTCTGTGGACTGGGGGACCACGCGGCTTTTGAACCATGAACGTGTACGAATCTGGAGCACGAAGGCATCATGGTCGCGTGGGCTGGCGAAATTAAACTGCATCAAGCCCATATCATCCGGCCCGATGTCAAATCCGCTCACCAGTTCCACCCGAAATGTCTGATCAGGGCGAAAGAGGTAGAGAACAGGGTGGTCATCATAGTAAGTTTGGCGCTTGTATTCGGGCAGTGAGGCCAACATCGAGTTGTCCTCCATGTTATGGCCGTAAATCAGCGTATTATCATCTCTGAAATCAGGTTGATTGCGATAATCAATAAAAAGAGTGCCAAGTGGGTTCTCTGTACCATCGATCAGGTGATTGAGATAACGTTCGTTGTTGTCGCTGCGCACTATTGGGTAGCTGAGGGTGGTTTTTTCGCTGAAAACCCAGGCGGCGACCTCGCTGTTGACCGCTTTGAGAGCAGGAAAGTTGACATCAATCAAGCTGCGGACGCGTTTTAGATCCATTTGGTTGGCTTCGTTTGAAGTACTTGACGTTGAGTTGGTCGTCAGCTGGGTTGAGAAAGGAGGGATGGCTGTGAGCGCCTGGCTTTCAGAAGATCTGCCGTCAGACTCAGCGCTCTCATCATCAGCAGACTCGGTTGTTTCAGGGGTGGTGACTACCTGTCTGATCAATTGAGCGTAAGTATCATTTCCTTGCTGGTAGTTTCGTTCGTTGCGCACAATGATTATCATCATAGCCAGCATGGCGATCACTAAGGCGATGCCAACCCACCTCAGGATTTGCCTGGCTAGAAAATTAAAGTTGTAATTGGACGGCTTGCGTTCAGGCATCCTGGCGAGTTAACCCTTGCGGCGGGTGAGCAATTTGAGGTCGAACCAGCTCACAGCCGGCAGAATGGCGGCGAGGCCCAACAGCAGAATAAGCCAGCGCGAATTATGAGTAGTGTCGCCGGTGTAGGGGTAACTGCCGGTGTAGGTGTTTGTGACAGTCATGCCGGCAACCCGTTTTGAATAATAAACTGGTACGCTTACCTCATCCACCGTGTATTGGTAAGTTACCCCATTGATATCGGTCTGGTCAACCGCCTGCCAGGTATAACTGGTGACCCCATTGGTAAGCGTATATGGGCTGCCCATCGCGCCGCCGTTGCGGTAGAGCTGCAGCTGGATGTTCGGTTTAGTTGTCGGCCCGCCAGACCAGATTTTCGTCCCGGTGACATTAATTTTTGGAATCACATAAGTATTGGTGATGATCGTGCCGTTAGCGTCAGAGGAATAAGTAACTTTATATGAGGTTGGCGCTCCTTCTGTAAAGATGGTCTTGTCAGCGTTCCAGGTTCCTTCACGAACTGAGAAGATGTAGGGGTTGCCAAACGCGTCGACTGTTTTCAGGTTGTCCCAGGTGGCTGTGGTAACACCATTATCCAACTCTTTAGCTTGCGCATTTGGGGCTGGCTCAACAGGGGTGCTGCTGCTCTGGCGGAAGAGGCGCAGGCCAATCGTCGGTCGAATTTTCGGACCGTTTACCCATTCCTTTTTTACAGTCCAGCTGCCTGTTTCGTTTGTCGAGAATGTGTTCGTCACTGTAAGACCAACCTCGATCTTGGTGTAGCCTTCTGGTGTGAACGCCTGACCGGTTGAGTTAACTTCTTTTACGCTGAAAATGTAAGGGTTGTCATCCGGGTCTTTTATTACTTGATTCGGCCAGGTGACTGATGTTGTACCGCTTTTTAGTTCAAGAATCTCCGCGTCAGGCGCTTCTTCGAGCGGTCCGCCCACGATTTGGCGAAAAAGTTTGAACCATACGGTTGGCTTGGTCGCCGGACCGCCCTCCCAGTCTTTGGTGGCAGTGATATTCGGCGTTTGCGGGCTGTAAGTATTGGTAACCGTAAGCCGATCTGTGGAATAGGTCGCAGCGTAGTCTATCGGCGAACCCTCCGTCAGGATCGTCTTGTCAGCATTCCAAAGACCTTCAACGACGCTGTAAGCGAAACGGCTGCCCTTCGAATCGAAAGTTGGCATGTCTGGCCAGGTTACCGTGGTAGTTCCAGCTGGAAGGGTTTTGATCTGATCATCGGGGAGGGCTTCACGCGGCGTGGTGTCAGATTGGCGGTAGAGTCTGAAGGCCACTTCCGGTATCGGGTCAACGCCGTTGACCCAGACTTTTTTAGCAACGATATCGATGGTTGCGGCTGTGTAGGTGTTGGTAACAATCACAGACTTTTTATCGAGAGCATAGTCGATTGTCGCTGTAAACCCTGGGGGCGCGCCGAGGTAAAAATTGTTGTTATCGCTGTATGATTCCTCAATAGTAAACTCGTATTTCAAGCCATTATGGTCAGTTTCCTCGAGGTTTTCCCACTTAGCTGAGGTCGTGCCGTCTGGCAGGTCGATAGTCCCGTTTGGGACGAGCTCGGGCGAAGTTTGGGAGGTTCGCCGAAATAGTTGAAACCTGATTGTCGGCCGGGGACTGATGCCCCCGATCCAATTTTTCGTTGCGGTAAAAACTCCAGCCGTTGGAATTACATAGGTATTGGTGATGGTAAACCGGCCAGCCTGGAGGGGAGAGATTTCTATCTCAACCCATGCCTGAGCCCGGATGACCGACATCTCGCCTGGATTGAGTGGAACCACCCCAATATGCCCTGGGATGGCAACAGCCTGAAAATCGCCAAGCTCGACCCGCAAAGCCTTAGTCTCAGTGAGATTCAAACCCTGGATGGCTTTGGGGAATACGCCTGTTATCAAGCCTGTTTCTCACCATGTGGCAACTACCTGGCATGGCTGGCGAACACCGGCGAGTTTGACAACCTGATCGTCTATGACTTACGCACAAAAAGCAAGCATACCTTCATCAGCCAAAAAAGCCTCC